>JAZTXU010000258.1:0-9377 GCA_045636565.1 Acutalibacteraceae bacterium | reverse complement strand
GGGAGATATATCCTTGAAGTTTTGGTTTAATATCGAAAAAATGCCGCAAAGCTTAAAGCTTGCAGTTGAGCATCCAGAAAAATTTACCCTTTTGCTAAATGGATGTGAATCAGCATTTAAAACAACAGATGAGCGCTGGGTTGATTCGTGTTATACTGTTTTGGAAATAGATATTTCTAAATGTAAGACCGGCAAAAATGTTATAGAATTATCTGCCGGTATGAGCCAAACTCTTAACCTTGAAGCAATGTTTTTACTTGGTGACTTTGGAGTTAGTTTGAATGGTTCTGTGGCAACATTGACAGAATTGCCCGAATATCTTGAAATAGGGGACTTATGTGAGCAGGGACTGCCGTTTTACAGCTCGGAGGTCACATATTATATTAACGATTTACCGTGTAATGCCTCAAAAATAGCTTTTGAAGGGTTTGAAGGTGCGGTTGTCAAGGTTTCGGGTAATGGTAAGGAAAAGGTGATTTATGCTCCACCGTATATAACCGATATTGAGGATTTAATAGATGACGGCAAGCTTTGCGTTACCTTGGTTCTTACAAGAAAAAACACATTCGGACCTCTTCATTACGGGCCCGTGCAGTCTTATTCTGTATGGCCTGATATGTTTGTTATTGAAGATGAGAATGTTTTCTGCAAGAATAGATATGCTTTAATAGAGCAAGGACTTACAAGTTCGATTATTATTTCTAATTGATTGACAAATTTTGAAAAAATGATATAATAATTCTATAGGAATATCGCTTCTCATATATTGAAACAAGCGGCGAAAATTAAGGAGGATTCAAAATGGACAACTTTAACAACAACTACGGTCAGCAGGGTGGCCAACAGCAAGATTATAATCAGGGTTATAATCAGCAAGGTTATAATCAGCAAGGTTACAACCAACAAGGATATAATCAACAGGGTTACAATCAGCAAGGCTATAATCAGCAAGGTTATAATCAACAGAATTATAATCAGCCAAATTACAACCAACCTCAGTACAATCAGCAACAGTACAATCAGCAAGGTTACTATCAGCAACCAATGCAGAATCAGTTTGGTATGAAGTGGTATAAATTCTTGATTTATTTTGCTTTGTTTGCAGGGGCAATATTGAATTTTGCTCAGGGAATAATGTACTTAACGGGTTCTATTTACGAAATGGATTCTATTAATAATGTTACCGCAGAGGATGTTTATGACTTTTGGGGTTCCGAATTACAAACATTAGATATGATATATGGTGTATTGTTGATTGCTATTGCTGTATTCGGAATTTACACCAGATTCAGATTATCCGGTTATAAACAGAATGCGGGTAAATGTGTATCAATTCTTTATGCAGCTAATCTGGTAGCAACATTATTTTACGCTATTGCTTTTATTGTTATTTTTGAAGCAGAGTTTGATGCTGTATTCTCCTCAAATGTGGTTACTTCACTTATGATTTCGTTAGCTATGATTTCTGCAAATAGTACATATTTCAAGAAAAGAGAATGCTTGTTTACCAATCCGTAATAGAGTTATAAAAAAGTAGAAAAATAGTTTAGTTTTATTTGTATAAAAACAGGAGGAATTTTTATGGAATTTATTGTTACAGTAGCAATTATTCTTTTAATAATAATCATTGCAAACATTAAAATTGTTCCACAGGCGCATGAATATGTTATCGAGTTTCTTGGTAAATATAAAACCACTTGGTCTGCAGGCTTTCACATTAAGATTCCCTTGCTTGAAAAGATTGTTAAAAAGGTAACTCTTAAGGAGCAGGTTCTTGATTCTCCGCCTCAGCCGGTTATCACCAAGGATAATGTTACTATGCAGATAGATACCGTTATTTACTATGCGGTTTATGACGCAAATCTTTATGCTTACGGTGCGGTTAATCCTATTTCTGCACTTTCAAATCTTGCAGCAACCACTCTTCGTAATATTGTTGGTGAGTTGGAACTTGACGGCACCCTCACTTCACGTGATACAATTAATGCTAAGATGACAGAAATTCTTGATGAAGCCACAGATAAGTGGGGAATTAAGGTAAACCGCGTTGAGCTTAAAAACATTATTCCGCCTATGGAAATTCAAAACGCCATGGAAAAGCAGATGAAGGCAGAGCGTGACCGCCGTGAAACCTTGCTTCAGGCAGAGGGCCATAAAGCGGCTGCAATTACCCGTGCAGAAGGTGACAAGCAGGCTATGATTCTTGCAGCTGAAGGCGAACGCGATGCGCGTATTGCAAAAGCAGAAGGTGAAGCAAAGGCAATTTACCTTTCCAAAAAGGCAGAGGCAGACGGTCTGATAGCGTTAAAAGAAGCAGGAGTAGATGCGGCTGTTCTGGAACTGAAAAAATACGAGGCATTGGTTGCTATGTCTGATGGTAAAGCTTCCAAAATTATAGTTCCGAGTGATGCGGTTGATATGACCAAAGCGAATGTTATTTTCTCTGAAACATCAGGTCTCGGTGATGTTACACCGCCCGCACCTAATGAAAAACCAAAGGCAACAAAAAAAGCGGATCCTTGTTGCGATTGAACCATTTTTAACAGAAAATTTTAATTTTCAAATAAGATAATAAAAAAAGCGGAAGAAGTTGAGATTTTAACTTCTTCCGCTTTTTTACAATAGCAAATATAAAAATTTAAATTAGTAAATTATTCTGCTTTTGTGAGTAATGCTTTAATATCTATAATAAAGAAACTTAATGCGAAGACGATACCAACAGAAGATAAAGTAATACCCACAACGGCAGCATAATTTTGTTTGCCGAGGGAATTAGCTTTTAATAAGGCTAAAATGCCAAGAGCTAAACCTAAAACTCCGGATATGATATTAAAATACCAATAATCGTTATAAAACAATAAACTGATAATGCCGAATATAATTGAAAATACGGCGAAAATGATACCGAGTATCGGGTATTTTATATGTTTTTGTTCGTTTTTGATTTCGTTTTCAATAATCTCGTCGCATGCAGAACGAGAACTCATATTTTCATTATTTTCAGAAGCACATTTCGGACTTATCATAAAAACCCTCCAAACTTTTAGATCAAAACATTAGTATTAAATATAAATCGTTATTTTTTTGTGGCTATAAAAGAAATAACATCAAAAACAAAAACGCGAATGCTATATATAATTCCAATGCAACATAAGGTTATACCAACAATGGCTGAGTTGCATTTTACTTTAACTTCCTTGGCTTCAAGAATTGCTAAAATGCCGAGAATAATGCCAATTATACCGAAAATTATACCCACAAAAACAAGGCGGAATAGGATTAAAGAGATAACACCTAAAAACAGTGTGAAGACACCTAACACCTTACTGTTATTGGATTTGTTTGAATTAAGTACCAATGGTTTGTTTTTATTTTTAAGAACTTTTTCGCATTCAGAACAAGTGTTGGCGTTTTCTTGCTTGAGTTTGTGTTTTCTGAAAAGCATTTATATCCTCCTCTTTGTAATTGCATATGAGAGACAATGAGTTTAAAATCTGCATTTTAGGGTTGGCTTATGTTCAAATGTCTTGACTAATGGATAAAACCCAAGTCCGAAGACTTGGGTTTGTGGTCGAGGTGACAGGACTCGAACCTGCGGCATCCTGCTCCCAAAGCAGGCGCCCTACCAACTGGGCGACACCTCGAAATAATAATATTAAATTGAAAAAAACAAAAAATGAGAAATTGCTTTGGCAGCCCTCTTGCGGTCCCCAAAATTTGTTTCGACTTGGAGCGTCGACAAATTTTGACCGCTGCGCTTCGTTATGCTCGCTTCATCGTCCACAGGACGCGCTCGCAACCTCACCCAAAGCAGGCGGCCTTAGAGCTGGGCGACACCTCGAAATAATAATATTAAATTGATAAAAACAAAAAATGAAAAATTGCTTTGGTAGCCCTCTTGCGGTTCCCAAAATTTGTTTCGACTTGGAGCGTCGACAAATTTTGACCGCTGCGCTTCGTTATGCTCGCTTCATCGTCCACAGGACGCGCTCGCAACCTCACCCAAAGCAGGCGCCCTACCAACTGGGCGACACCTCGAAATAGAAATATTAAATTGATGAAATGAGAAATCATCAAACAACGTTTCATATTATAAAACATAACCGGCGATTTGTCAACAGTTACTTGTTATAAAATTATTCATTTTTCAATTGAAAAATCAAAAGTTGTATGTTATACTCAAAAAGAAGAAGTGTTTATAATGAAAATACTTTTGAAAATATTTCGAAAAGGTAAGTAAGGGATTGATTTTATGAATATTTTATTTTTGGGAAACAGTTATACTTTTTTTAATGATATGCCTAAAATTTTTGAAAAATTGGCTTGTGATAATGGTCGTGAGGTTAAGGCTTTTTCTGTGACCGAGGGTGGAATTAATCTGTATAAATTTACCGATGAAAAAGCCGAGGTTAATAAGGAATTAAACAAATTATTGGCCGAGCAGAAGTTTGATGTTTGCTTCATGCAGGACCATAGCCTTGTTCCTGTGCAGAATTCCGGTCTTTTCATTTCCGGTGTTGTGATTCTTTATAGAAAAATCAAGCAATATATTCCTAATGTTTATTTATATGAAACTTGGGGTCGCAAGCGTATTTCTGAGGAAAATCCTGATGTTTGGTCTGTTGATGAGGGAATGACAAAGGGACTTTTGAGAATTTACGGTGATGGTGCTGATATGCTCGGCATAAAACTTTCTACCGTTGGCGAAAGTTTTTATAAATTACATAATGCAGTGCCTTCTATTGAGCTTTATGAAGAGGATTGTTCACATCCTTCATACAAGGGTAGTTGCCTTGCTGCTTTAACTCATTATTACACTGCTTTTGGTGAGTTCCCCGAAAATACAGATTCTTTAAATCTTAATGATGAAGAAATTAAGGCTTTCAAGATTGCTGTTTGCGAATAAGTATTTGATTTAAATTGTGTTAGAGGTAAGAATATGAAAAAAACTAAAAAACTATTATCAGTTTTAATATGTTTGGTAATGGTTTTTGTATCAATGTCAGGAGTGTTTGTCACTTCGGCAGAGTCTCATTTGAATGGAACGGTTTTTGACAATGATAACAAGGGTTTAATGTTATCTCCCGGTGACCTTAACGGTGACGGTAATTTCAATGCTGTTGATTTCATTATGCTGAAAAAAGTGATTTTTGGCAGCCTTAATGAAGCGGAAATAACAAATGTGGCTGACTGTAATGGTGACTATGAAGCCGATATTGTTGATGTTGTTATTCTTAAGAATCATATAAGCAATATCGATGCGGTTGAGTTCATATGTAAAATAGAAAACGGCGAAGCCATTATTACCGGTTATAAGGATTTAATATATGGTGCAGTTACAATTCCTTGTGAAATAGGCGGATACCCCGTAACCGAAATTGCAGACAGAGCGTTTGAAAACTGCGCTGATATCACATCGTTACTTATACCTTCAACCGTTAAAAAAATCGGTGCAAAAGCATTTAAAGATTGCACTAAAATTGCAGGCGTAGCTCTTCCTGACAGTATTATGAGTTTGGGTGAGGGCGCTTTTGAAAGCTGCGAACAAATGTCGGTTGTGCGTTTATCTGAAAATACAGAAGAAATCGGCGCAAGGGCATTTTTGGGTTGTTCAAAGCTTAAAAGTATTTCAATGCCCATTACTGTGGCAAAGGTGGGGGATTTTGCATTTTGTGAGTGCTTTTCACTTTTGTCTGTAAAGGTGCCTTATGAAGCAACCTTTGGCTTTAATGTTTTTTCGGGATGCAGAAAGGTTGTTGTTAAGGGTTATTACGGCTCAGGTGGTATTGATTCGGCTATTTATTCGGGTGTAGGCTATGAATTTATGGAATGCGGACATACTGAGTCTATGCTTCTTTATGCCTTTAATTCCACTTGTTCGAAAGCGGGATATACCGGTGATAAATATTGTATCGGTTGCGGTAAAATCACGGTGAAAGGCTCTGAAATTTCTAAATTATCACATATTACCGAGCTTATAAATTATGTTGCAGAAACCTGTGAAGCAGATGGCTATACGGGTGACGAAATATGTATAGTGTGTAAGGATACGGTGAATGAAGGAAGTGTTATTCCCGCAACACCACACAATTTTGAAACCACAAACAGCAAAAGTGCTACTTGCACCGAAAACGGATACACAGGCGATAAGACCTGTAAGGATTGCGAAAAAGTTGTAAAAGGTGAAACAATATCCGCAACGGGTCACAACTATGGTGCACTTCAGAATAAGAAAACTGCAACCTGCACCGAAAACGGATACACGGGAGACAAGACCTGCAAGGATTGCGGAAAAGTTGTAAAAGGCGAAACAATATCCGCAACGGGTCACAACTACGGAGCACTTCAAAATAAGAAGACTGCAACCTGCACTGAAAACGGATACACGGGCGACAAGACCTGCAAGGATTGCGGAAAAGTTGTAAAAGGTGAAACAATATCCGCAACGGGTCACAACTACGGTGCACTTCAAAATAAGAAGACTGCAACCTGCACCGAAAACGGATACACAGGTGATAAGACCTGCGGTAATTGTGGAAATACAGTAAAAGGTGAAACAATACCTGCAACGGGACATAGTTACGGTTTACTTCAGAAAAAGAAGTCTGCAACTTGTACAACGGACGGTTATACAGGTGAAAAAACCTGTTCGGTTTGTTCTTATGTTTTGAAGGGTGAAACTATACCCGCTAAGGGACACGCTTACAGCGCTCTTCAAGGAAAGTTTGATGCTACATGTACCACAGATGGATATACCGGTGATAAGGTTTGCGCTAACTGTGGTGATACCGTCAAGGGTAAAACAATACCTAAAACCAATCATAATTGGACCTGCGCGGATTCTGTTAATGTAATGTGCTCGCGATGTTCAACAAAATGTTCTCATACAAATTTAGTTTTTGGTACTGATATTCGAATAGAATGCGAAGTGTGTAAATTTGTTTATTGCAGTTTCTGTAATGGATGGGGACACGAAGAAAAGGATTGCTCCAACAGATGTACTTATTGCGGTGAGACAGGACATCAAGCCGGTGCTTGTTCATATAGCACCATTAAAAAGGGTGCAACCGGCGATGTTGTAAAGAAACTCCAAAAAATGCTCAACGCGGTAAACAGTGCCGGTCTTACTGTGGACGGAGATTTTGGCGGCGGCACAGAAACTGCCGTTAAGAACTTCCAAAAAGCAAACGGACTTACTGCTGACGGTGTTGTTGGCTCAAAAACATGGACGATTTTAATCGAAAAATACGGTTTAGAAAACGGACTTAAAATTGCTGCAGGCAATTATAATCCCGTTTCGCTTGTGCAAGGCTCATCCTACTCAATAAATGGTAAGATTACTTCATCAAATAAGATTACATCGGTTACAGTTGGTGTTTATAACACAAATGGTACAGCCACTTCTGTAATCTCAAGTGCTACTCCTAACGCTAAAAGCTATAATATAAGCGCTTTGGATGCAGGCCTTAAATTTGGCTCTCTTGCGGAGGGAACCTACTATTTTGTAGTAAGAGCAACCGATACTGTTGGCACTAAAGTTCTTGTGAAAAACAAATTCACAGTAACAACAGACCTTGTTAAAGCACTTAAGGATAGGGCGCTCAGTAATTGGGTCGCACCCGTTAAGAAGACAGGTTTTTATAGTGTTAATTCCGGTGGACGCTATTTCGGTGCAAGCAGAGATAGTGGTAACAGAGCGCACGCGGGTGTTGATATTCATTACAGTAATGGTTTGGGTATTCCTATATACGCAATGGAATCAGGAAAAGTTATTGAATATGTCGCTAATTTCTATGGTGGTATGCAGGCTATCGCCGTTCAGCATGCTGACGGTAGTATTGCGAGATACTGTGAAATTTCAACCAGCCTTCGCAAAGGTGACACCGTAACAAAGGGTGAGCAGATTGCTACTATTGCCAAGAGTAATATTGGCGGCGATACAATGCTTCATCTTGAAATTTATCTTGGCACCGCGTCGGGCGGTCTTACGAACTCTTCAAACACAACTTATGATTATGTTCCTAATAAGAACTATTCAAGACGACGTGACATTGTAGACCCGATATTTGTGTTTGATTTAATTAAATAACAAAATTAAAAAATGGAGCTGTTCAGCTCCATTTTTTATATAAATTTTTTGTAAGAATTACCGAAAATCTCATCAACAAACCAAACCTTAGGTACAGTGAAATGCTTTTTGTTTAAGTAATTTAATATGCCTGCATCGGTTTTGAAATCGAATAATAAGCTATAAGAATAAAGTGCCTGCTTGTCAAAGCCTAATTTCTTATCATTCGATTTACTGTATTTACCCTCACCTAAAAGTGGATGACCGATAGCCGCCATGTGGGCGCGAATTTGGTGGGTTCTGCCCGTAATAAGTTCAATTTCAACCAAAGAAAGGTCGTTTTTGCTTTGTAATACAGTGTATTTTGTTTTAATGCTTTTAGAGTTCTCTTTTTGATTTTTAGATAAGAAAACTTGATTTTTTTGTTCGTTCTTTTCAAGAAATCCCTCAAGTAAATCGGTTTTCTTTTTTGGAACTCCGTGAACTACCGCTAAATAGCGCTTTTCAAGCTCACGGTATTTGATTTTATCGCAAAGAATACGCAAAGCCTCTGCATTTTTTGCAGCTATAACAATACCGCCTGTGTTACGGTCAATTCTGTTTGCAAGGGCAGGAGCGAAGCTGTTTTCATTCTCGGGGTTGTATTCACCCTTTTTGTAAAGATAATGCTGGATACGGTCAATAAGTGTATTGGTATATTCGTTTTTGTCAGGATGAACAAGCAAACCTTGCTTTTTATCTACAAGCAAAATATTTTCATCTTCGTAAACAATATCTAAATTGCTTGGTGCTGAGAGGAATGAATATTTGGGCTCTTTTGGGGTAAAAAATTCATCCTTTATATAAGCAGAAACAACATCACCAACATTTAGTCTTGTGCTTATTTCTGCCCGCTTACCATTCACTTTAATGTTTTTTGTGCGAATATGTTTAAACATAAGCGAAGTGGGAAGTGTTGGACAAGTTTTGGTTATAAACTTATCAAGCCTCTGACCACTATCATTTTTTGAAATAATAAATTCTTTCATTATTTTATGTAATCCTTTGTAGGTTTGTCAATGATGTGTTACTAAATTAGAAAACTTCTCCGTTAATAAGAAAAGTCTTTAAATAGTCAGCAGGAGATTTCCAATTAAGTGGACGCATAGGGAAATTATTGTATCTTCTATTGTGAACAGAAAGTTGCTTTTTAAAATCTTCAAACGAATAAAAAGAATGTGTAGCATAAAAATATTCGTTATCTTTACGATGAGAACGCTCTACCTTTCCGTTGTGTCTGGGTGTGTACGGAGCAATAAGCTTATGTCTT
>JAZTXU010000257.1:0-12957 GCA_045636565.1 Acutalibacteraceae bacterium | reverse complement strand
GATTTTTTTATTGACTGAAAAGTAAAATAGTAGTATTCTAATAAAGTAATTTATATTGGAGGTATAGTACTATGTTTAAATCAGAGTATTTACAGAGAGTTTATGCTTCAGTTGAAGCTAGAAACCCCGGCGAAAATGAATTTTTACAGGCAGTACGTGATGTTCTTGAATCTTTAGAGCCTGTTGTTATGCAGGATGATAAGTTTGAAAAGAACGGCGTTATTGAGCGTATGGTAGAACCCGAAAGAATGATTTCTTTCCGTGTTTCTTGGGTTGATGATAACGGCACAGTTCAGGTAAACCGTGGCTTCAGAGTTCAGTTTAACTCTGCTATCGGTCCTTACAAGGGCGGTCTTCGTTTCCATCCTTCAGTTAATGCTTCTATCATGAAGTTCTTGGGCTTCGAGCAGACATTTAAGAACAGCCTTACAGGTCTTCCCATGGGTGGCGGTAAGGGCGGTTCTGACTTTGACCCCAGAGGCCGCAGCGACGGAGAAATCATGCGTTTCTGCCAGAGCTTTATGACCGAGCTTTCAAAGCACATCGGTGCTGATACTGACGTTCCCGCAGGTGACATCGGTGTAGGCGCTCGTGAGGTTGGTTACCTTTACGGTCAGTATAAGAGACTTCGCAACGAGTTTACCGGCGTTCTTACCGGTAAAGGTCGTTCATTCGGCGGTTCTCTTATTCGTCCTGAAGCTACAGGCTTTGGCGCTGTTTACTATGCAGTTGAAATGCTCAAGACCTTTGGCGAGGATGTAAAGGGCAAGACCTTTGCTGTATCAGGCTTCGGTAATGTTGCTTGGGGTACTGTTAAGAAGGTAAATGAGCTCGGCGGTAAGGTTGTTACCATTTCCGGTCCTGACGGTTACATATATGACGAAGAAGGCATCTGCACAGAGGAGAAGATCAACTTCTTACTCGATATGCGCGCTTCCGGTCATGACAAGGTTAAGGATTATGCTGATAAGTTTGGTGTTCCTTACTTCGAGGGTAAGAGACCTTGGGAAGTTAAGGTTGACGTTGTTATGCCTTGCGCTACTCAGAACGAGGTTGGCATTGAAGATGCTAAGAACATAGTTGCTAACGGTGTTAAATACTATGTTGAGGTTGCAAATATGCCTACAACTGATGAGGCTGTAGCTTACTTAAAGGCTAACAAGGTTGTTATCGCTCCTTCTAAGGCAGTTAATGCCGGCGGTGTTGCAGTTTCAGGTCTTGAAATGAGCCAGAACTCAATGCGTTACAGCTGGACCGCTGAAGAGGTTGACGCTAAGTTACATCAGATTATGGCTGATATCTACAAGAATTCTTGGGATGCTGCTAAGAAGTACGGTATGGAAGGCGACCTTATTGCAGGCGCTAACATTGCAGGCTTCGAAAAGGTTGCAGATGCTATGATCGCTCAGGGTGTTGCTTACTAATTCTAAAATTCGGTTTTTTATGAATATTTAAAAACGCGGTGAAAACAAGGGAACTTTCACCGCGTTTTTTTATTGAGTTTCAAATTAATACTTGATATATTTGTTTAAATGTATTATAATAACTAGGTATGAATATTTTTTAATTACAGAACTCGTTCATTTTATTGTGGAGGAACATGATGTCCGAAAGAAATACAACTATTTTTTCCAAAAAAAATATTAGTCTGGCAGATTTGGTAATGGCAACTGCCAAACGTTGGTATATAATTGTGGCAGTTATTACAGTATGTGTTCTTGCAACTGCAATTTATACTGTAAGCTTCGTTACCCCGAAATATACCTCATCTGCAAAATTATTCATATTAAGCAGGCAAACAGACGAATATTTTACCTCTGCGGATTTTAGTATATCAACCCATATTTCTAATGACTTTGCAGAAATTATTGCCGATACACCTGTTTTGGATTTGGTTTCCAAAGATTTGAATAACAAGTATTCGGTTGGTTATTTAAAAAGCGCTATCAGCATCAATAAACCGGAAAATACCCGTTTAATTGAAATAAGTGTCAGCACTCCTGATGCTAAAGATTCAAAGCGTATTGTTGATAGTATTTGCGAAAACGCAAAGGAAAAGTTAGTTGAAATAATGAAACTTGACAGTGTGGAGATTATTAAAAAAGGTGAGGTTGCCAAAACCCCATCCTCTCCCAATCTTTCAAGTAATATGCTGTTTGCTGGCATAATTGCCTTTTTAATTGCGGAAATAGTAATTGCGCTTAATTTTATGTTCAATAGCAAGATTTCTTCGGTTGCAGATGTAGAGAAATATCTTGGATTAAATGTTTTGGCGATAATACCGTACAATCCTGCAAAAGGTAAGGCAAAATAATTTTAAAGGGAATTAAGATGGATATAACAAATAACGAATTTTTAGATTTTTCAGAACCGCGTTTTGCCGGTAAAGTGAATTTTAATACTGCCGCTAAGAGTGACTTTGTTACTAATGAAGCCTTTAAGACCTTGCGCTCAAATATTCTTTTTTGCAGTAAGGATGTCAAAACCATATTGGTTACATCCACACACGAAAACGAAGGCAAAAGTACTATTGCAACCGAACTTTCAAAGAGCCTTTCTGATATTAATAAAAAAATCCTTTTAATCGATGCCGATATGCGTAAATCTGTAATTTTGCGCCATAATCTTAAAAGTCAGGGCATTTTAGGATTATCGGAATATCTTTCGGGTCAGGCAGAGTTTAACGAAGTGCTTTACGAAACACAGATTCCACAGTTTAATGTTATTTTCAGCGGTCGTTTCCCGCCTAATCCTGTTGAGTTGTTAAGTTCCGGTACTTTTACAGAACTGCTTGAATTTGCAACAAAAAATTATGATTATGTTGTTATTGATTCACCACCTTTGGCGCCGGTTATTGATGCTTCGGTAATTTCTTCTTACTGTGACGGTGCGGTGCTTGTAATTTCACAGGATAAAATCCGTATCAACGAAGCAATTATTGCTAAAGAACAGTTAAAGAAGAGTGGTTGCAAAATACTTGGGGCTGTGCTTAATGAAACCAATCCAAAGGGGAAATATGCAAACGGCTATTATAAGAAGAAATCCTATTATTACGAAGAACCACTTAAAAAGAGAAGAAGATAAAATTTAAACTGCGGTAGATATCTACCGCAGTTAATTTTTGCAAAAATTAAGTTTATAAGTGTCCCGCACTGCCGTAATGCGCTTAAAATAACCTGCAAAACAGCAGGTGGGTACCGGCCGTGTGGCTTCGCGCTCCCTTCTTCCGAACTCGGCACAGCCGCGGGAGGTCTGCAAGCCCACCACACGAGCTTTGGCCCCGTTTATAAGGTTGTAGGGTTATATAAGACGCGGTCCGCGAACAGCGCAGGACTTTTTTATGTCTAACCTCATATCAATATTAAATACACATATTGATACTTATGGCTGCTTTTTTGATTTACCTTTATGGTTAAGTTGCTTTTATAAAATATAGTCGTCAATATGCGGAATGACCGTCAGGTCACCCGACTATTTATTATCAATTTCGAAAAATTCTTCGAGACGGTCAATAAATGCATCGGCAACGGTTTCGTACTCATCGTCATCTTCAATTTCGTAGAAGTATTCCTCGCCGTCTTCCTCACCAACCTTAACAATTACTAATTCACCACTGTCTTCAAGCATTTTTTGAGGATCTTCAAAAGTGGGCAAAAGTGCTAAATAGCGAGCGTCATCAGTTTCAATAGCATCGAGCACTTCAAATGAGTATTCCTTTCCGTTATCATCAGTAAGGGTTATAATGTCAGGATTATATTCATTTTCATTCTTAATTTCTTCACTCATAGTTTTAACTCCTAAAATTTAATTATTCTAATTATATTTTAATATTTTTTTACCGACAAGTCAATGGGAAAATCAAAATTCTGCACGTTTTGAGTTTTCGTAATCAATAACCTTGCGGAATTGGGTTTCGTAAAGTTCTTTATAACCTTCGCTTCTACCGAGCAATTCATCATGGGTGCCTTCATCGGCGATTACACCATCTTTGAGCAACATAATTCTATCAGCCGCCATAACGGTTGATAGTCTGTGAGCAATAACAATACTTGTCCTACCTATCATTATTCGGTTAAGTGCTGACTGTATAAGGCTTTCTGAAACCGAATCAAGCGAGGAGGTCGCTTCATCAAGCACCAATATTTTTGGATTTTTAAGTATTACGCGTGCAATAGAAACTCGCTGCTTTTCACCGCCTGAAAGTTTTAAACCACGGTTACCAACGATGGTATCATACTTATCTGGGAGACCCATAATAAATTCATAAATATTTGCCGCTTTGCAGGCATCTTCAATTTCGGTCATGGTGGCTTCGGGCTTTGCATATAGAAGATTTTCAAGTATAGTTCCGTTGAACAAATATGTGTCCTGAGTTACTATTCCAATATTTCGCCTTAAATATGCAAGGTCAAAATCTTTAACATCAACTCCCGCAACCGAAACCGAGCCTTCTTTTACATCATAAAGGCGGGGGATCATACCGATAATTGTGGATTTTCCCGCGCCCGAAGTGCCGACTATTGCGAAAACTTTGCCGCTTGGAACGCGGAAATCAACACCCTTTAAAACGGGTTTTTCATCAACATAGGAAAACTTAACGTCCTTAAATTCAACGGTACTGTCACTAAGGTCGGGCGTTTTTGGGTTTTCGGGATTTTCAATTTCGTGGCTGCGGTCAAGATATTCAAAAATTCTTGAGAAAAGTGCCAACGAGCGCACAAAATCAACCTGTAAGTTAAGCAACATTCTGACCGGCTGATATAGTCTGTTTACCAGGGATACCACGATAGTAATATCACCCACCGAAAGACCTTTATCATATCCGCCGATAATGAGGAAACCGCCCGCGAAATAAATCATAAGGGGAGCAATCTGAATGAACATTCCAAGCGCCACATGGAACCAACTGCCTGCCCTTTGTTCTTTTATGGTAATTTTTGTTGTTTCGTCATTTAGTTTCTTAAACTTTTCATACTCAACTTCTTCTTTTGTAAAAAGTTTTACAAGCATTGAGCCACTAACCGAAAGGGTTTCATTTATCTGTTGGTTGAGTTCGTCGTTTTTCTCTTGCGCTTCACCAAGCAATGTCCATCTTTTTTTGCCCACTTTTCTTGTGGGTATGATGAGTAGCGGTAATATGATAAGTCCCACAATCGCGAGCCGCCAATCTGTGTAAAAAAGATAAAATACTGAAATAGCAACCGTTAGAAAATTACTCACAATAGAGGTGAGCATACCGGATATAACCGCACTTACACCATTGATATCACTATTCATTCGGGTTATAATGTCACCCTGTTTTTCATTGGTGAAAAAGGAGTGAGGCATATGCTGCAGATGGTCATACATCTCGTTTCGCATATCGAAAATTATTCGCTGCGATATCCAGGAATTAATGTATTGCTCCAAAACCGAAATTATCTGCGAGGAGGCAAGCACCGTAAACGCTAAAGCCAAAAGTTTAAGCAATGGTGTTAAATCTTTGAGCACCTCTGCCCATCCGGGATTTCCGCCTGAAACTTTGGCGTAATTTACGATTGAATCCACAATTTGTCCCGTAATTATTGAGGGGAAGAGCCCTAAAACCGCTGATACAATTAAGGCTAAAAACACGAGTAAAAAATACCAGCGGTATGGTTTTAAATATTTAAGTATTCTGCCCAGCAGTTCTTTTGTTACCTTGGGCTTTGCTTTCTTTTCTTCTTCGGTAAGAAAGTTTCTCGGTCCTCCAAGGCGTGGTCCGCGCATTCCTGCGGGCGGCGGCATCATAGGTCGCATTGTTTTACCTCCATTTATATAGGATTAATCTATGGAAAATTTGTTAAGCAATTTACACAACACATTATAACATATATTATGCAAAAGGTAAAGATTATTAATTTTTTGCGAATTTGCACAAAAACTGTAAACTTTTTCTTGACAAACTGTGAATTATGCATTATAATAAAGACAGCAAAGGAAAGGAGGAGTCAAAAATGAAAGAAACAACTCCACCTGCAAGTGATCTCAAATAAATTGAAAGAGGTGAGTCCGATGAAGTAGTTAGTGCTTCATAAAAAATATAAAGGTGATACCAATGTACTGATTATTTTAAAATAAACTGATATTTAAGTTCCTTTATGGATTTAATATAAAACCGAAATGGTGATTTTATGATTGTGAGAAAATTTTTAATCAAATAAACTGTTACGGGTGATTCCAATGTACTATATTAATTCAAACTCAGGCTGAAGGCTTAAAATTTGCGTATTAAAGGCTTAAAATATTAATCTCGCCGTTTAGGGTGGAAAAGCCTAAGGGTCAAAAGAGTTAAAAAGAAAATTAAATATTGAATATAAAAATCTAAAGCGCTTGGCGGTTAATCCACCAAGCGTTTTTCAGTTTAACAACAATTTAAAATAATGGTTTCTTATATTAAAATTTCGACAAATTTATTGACTTTAAATATGGTTTGTGATACTATATATTTGTATCAAAAATGCGAATGGAGGGGTCATCTTTATGAAAGCCTTAGAGGAGAAAATTCTTAAAGAAGGTAAGGTTTTGCCGGGGCATATACTAAAGGTAGGCTCTTTTTTAAATCATAGACTTGATGTTGATTTTATTATGGAAATGGGTCAAGAAATTGCCCGTATTTTTTCTGATGTAAAAATTACAAATATTTTAACTATTGAAACTTCCGGAATTCCTATTGCGGTGGCTGCGGCTGCGGCTATGCATGTTCCGGTTGTTTTTGCTAAAAAGAACAAAACCGGCAATCTTGAGGGCGAACTTTACAAAACAGTGGTTCATTCATACACTCACGGAACCGATTATAATGTGGTTGTAAGCCGTGACTATATAAATTCCGATGATTGCGTGCTTATAGTTGATGATTTTCTTGCCAACGGCAAGGCGCTCGAAGGTCTTATTGATATAGTGGGACAAGCAGGTGCTTCTCTTGCAGGTTGCTGCTGTGCTATTGAAAAAGGTTTCCAACAAGGCGGAGATAATTTGCGCCAGCAGGGTGTAAGGGTTGAGTCTCTCGCTATAATTGACAGTATGGATGATACATCCGTCACATTTCGCAGTATGTAATTTAAATTTACATAAAAATTAAAAAAGAGGAGATTTTCAAAATGAAAAAAATTATTGCCATTCTTTTGATCGTAGCTATGCTCTTTAGTTTCGCAGGTTGCGGTAGCGATGACAAAAAATCCGACTTAAAGGTAGGCTTTATCTTCCTTCATGATGAACAGTCAACTTATGACAAGAACTTCATGGAAGCTGCAAAGGCTGCTTGTAAGGAAATGGGCGTTGAGTATGTTCAGAAAACTCAGATTCCTGAGTCTAAGGACTGCTACGATGCAGCCGTAGAACTTGTTGAGGTTGATGGTTGTGACATTATCTTTGCTGATAGCTTTGGTCACGAATCATTCCTTATCGATGCTGCTAAGAAGTATCCCGATGTTCAGTTCTGCCATGCAACAGGCACACAGGCTCACACAGCAGGCGTTAAGAATTTCCATAACGCATTTGCTTCTATCTACGAAGGCCGTTACCTCGCAGGTGTAGCTGCAGGTCTTAAGCTTAACGAAATGATCGCTGCAGGCGAGTTTGAGGCTAAAGATGCTAAGATGGGTTATGTAGGTGCTTTCACTTTCGCTGAAGTTATGTCAGGTTACACTTCTTTCTACCTCGGCGCTAAGTCAGTTTGCCCCACTGTAACTATGGATGTTAAATTCACAGGTTCTTGGTATGATGAGCAGAAGGAAAAGGAAGCTGCTCAGGCTCTTATCGCAAATGGTTGTAAGCTTATAAGCCAGCATGCTGACTCTATGGGTGCTCCTACCGCTTGTGAAACTGCAGGTGTTCCTAACGTTTCTTACAACGGTTCAACCGCAGCTGCTTGCCCCAATACATTTATCATTTCTTCAAGAATTGACTGGACTCCTTACTTCAAATATATGATTCAGTGCGTAAAAGATGGCAAAGCTATCGATACTGACTGGACAGGTACTATCGAAACAGGTTCAGTAGTTCTTACCGATCTTGGTACAAAGGCTCCTGCTGCAGGCACAGCTGAAAAACTCGAAGAAGTTAGGGCTAAGTTACTTGATGGTTCAATCAACGTATTTGATGCTGCTAGCTGGGCTGTTGGCGGTAAGAATCTTGATTCTTACATGGCTGACGTTGATACAGACAAAGATTTCACTAAGGATACAGAGGCTATTGAAAACGGCGTGTTCTATGAATCAAAGCACCGTTCAGCTCCTTATTTCGATATTGAAATCGACGGTATTACACTTCTCGACAGAAACTACGGTTGATAAATCAATTTGATTAAACTTTGAGGCGAGGGAGACTCCCTCGCCTCTTTGGATTTAACGGTTCAAAAAGCTTTATTTTAATATACGGTTTTTTCAACCGTTAAATATATATAGGAATTTGTTTTTTGTGAAAGGCGGTTTTAAGCAATGGAACAAAAAATTGCAATAGAATTAAAAAATATTACCAAAAAATTCGGTAAAGTTGTTGCTAACAAGAATGTAAATCTTGCGGCACATAGCGGTGAAATTTTATCAATTTTGGGCGAAAACGGTAGCGGTAAAACCACACTTATGAATATGATTTCGGGTATATATTTCCCCGATGAAGGTCAAATTTTTATAGATGGTGAAGAAGCCGTAATTACTTCTCCTAAGGATGCATTTAAGTATAAAATCGGTATGATTCATCAGCATTTTAAACTTGTTGATGTGTTCTCTGCTGCTGAAAATATTGTGCTTGGAATTGAAGATGGTAAATACAATCTTAAAAATTCCACAGAAGAAATTAAGAAGATTAGCGAACAATATGGATTTGATTTAGACCCCGAAAAGAAAATTTACACTATGTCGGTTTCTGAAAAGCAGACTGTTGAAATCATAAAGGTGCTTTACCGTGGCGCGGATATTTTGATTCTTGATGAGCCAACCGCAGTGCTTACCCCTCAAGAAACCGAAAAACTTTTCAATATTCTTCGCCGTATGCGTGATGACGGTAAGTGCATCATAATCATAACCCATAAGCTCCATGAGGTTTTGTCATTGTCTGATAGGGTTTCGGTTCTTCGTAAGGGTGAATATATCGGCACTGTAAACACTTGTGAAACAAGCGAATCAGAACTTACCGAAATGATGGTTGGTAAGAAAATTGATCTTAATATTGAACGCAACGAGCCGCACGATACTGTTGACAGATTAGAAATTAAAAATATTACCTGTCTTGATCGTATGGGCAGCACGGTGCTTGATGATATTTCATTCACCGCAAAGAGCGGCGAAATCTTGGGTATTGCAGGTATTGCCGGAAGCGGACAGAGAGAGTTGCTTGAATCTATTGCAGGTCTTCAACATTTAACCGAGGGTGAAATTCTTTATCACAATCCCAAAACTGATTCGGTGGAAAATTTAAGGGATAAAACACCTATGCAGATAAGGAATCTCGGTGTAAGATTATCTTTCGTTCCTGAGGATAGACTCGGCATGGGTCTTGTCGGCAATATGGATATTGTTGATAATATGATGCTCAGAAGTTATTCAAAAGGTCACTCTATATTCCTGAAGCGCAAAAAGCCCAAGGATTTAGCAATGAAAATTATTAATGACCTTGAGGTTGTAACACCAAGTGCCGCAACACCTGTAAGGCGTCTTTCGGGCGGTAATGTTCAGAAGGTACTTGTTGGCCGCGAAATTGCGGCATCTCCCACCGTTCTTATGGTGGCTTACCCGGTAAGAGGTCTTGATATTAACTCGTCTTACATGATTTACAATCTTTTGAACGAGCAGAAAGAAAAGGGCGTTGCTATTATTTTTGTTGGAGAAGACCTTGATGTTTTAATAGAACTTTGTGATAGAATTATGGTTATAGGTTCAGGTAAAATAACCGGTATTGTTGACGGTAAAACCGCCACTAAAGAAGAAATTGGTCTTCTTATGACCAAATCTGAAAGGAGCGAGAATTAATGGATAAGGCTTCAATTACCAAAACACATCGTGAACCACTGTTTCATATTGTTAAGCGCGATGATATGCAGTGGTGGAAAGCCTGGTTAATTCGCGGCGGCACAATTGTTATTGGCTTTTTGGTTGTTGGTCTTCTATCTGTGATGGTTAGCGGAAAGCCGTTTGCAGAAAATTACGAAATCATGTTCCAAGGTGTATTCGGTAGAATTTTCGAAGGCAGATTTACTATGCTTTGGAAGTATTTGCAGGAAATCGCCATTCTTTTGGCATTGGCGTTGGCTTTAACCCCCGCATTTAAAATGAAGTTTTGGAACTGCGGTGCAGAGGGTCAGGCACTTATGGGAGGTCTAGCTTCCATTATTTGCATGATAGAACTTGGCGATAAACTTCCTTATCCGGTGCTTATTGTTGTTATCGCCGCAACGAGTATTTTTGCAGGTGCTTTATGGGGCGTGATTCCTGCAATTTTCAAAGCTTGGTTTAATACAAATGAAACGCTATTCACTCTTATGATGAATTATATTGCAACTCAGATTATTGCTTATTATGTATACATAAAGGGCGGCGGTTCTAATGTTATTAACCCCGTTGAGTATGGTAATTTCCCTGCACTTGGTGACAACGATTATTTTGTAAATATAGTTTTGGTTTGCGGTATTACTGTTATAATGTATATTTATCTTAAATACAGTAAGCAAGGCTATGAAATTTCAGTTGTTGGTGAAAGCCAAAATACAGCAAGATATATTGGTATTAATGTTAAAAAGGTTATCATCAGAACTATGGTGATTTCAGGTGCGCTTTGCGGTATTACAGGTATGATGCTTGTTGCAGGTAAGGACCATAGCATTAATGTAAATAGCGTTGGCGGTCAAGGCTTTACCGCAATACTTATGTCATGGCTCGGTCAATTTAACCCCTTTATTATGGCTATTATGACTGCGATTGTTGTTTTCCTTAAAATAGGTGTGGCAAAGGTAGCAGATACCGCACTTCTCAATTCTTCTTTCTCGGAAATAATGGTGGGTCTTGTAATTTTAATGATGGTTGGTTGCGAATTCTTTATTAACTATGCAATCAAATTCCGTCATAGCAAGAAGGAGGTTTAAGCATGATTATTCAGTTTATTTGCCGTGCAATTCTTCTTGGTGTTCCGCTTTTATATGGTTCAACCGGTGAAATTGTCACCGAAAAATCAGGTCATCTTAACCTTGGCATCCCCGGTATAATGTATGTTGGTGCCATAAGTGGCGTTGTTGGATCTTTCCTTTACGAAAATGCCTGTGGTAATGATATTGCAAATATGAATCCATTGCTTGCAATTATGATTCCACTTTTGTGTGCTGTTGCAGGTTCCGTGCTTATGGGCTTGATTTACAGTTTCTTAACCGTTACACTTCACGCAAATCAGAATGTAACCGGTCTTGCGCTTACAACCTTGGGTATTGGTCTTGGAAACTTCCTCGGAGCTTCACTTATCAACATTACCGAAAGTGAACTCCCCTCAATAGCTCTCACAAAAACAAGCTCATTTTTCACAGCAAAGCTTCCTTTTGCTGATGATTTAGGTTGGTTTGGTGAATTGTTCTTATCACATGACTTTTTGACTTATGCGGCTGTTTTGATTGCAATAATAGTTTCAATAGTTCTTAACAAAACACGCATCGGACTTAATCTGCGCGCAGTGGGCGAAAACCCTGCCACTGCGGATGCCGCAGGTATAAATGTATTGAAATACAGATATGTCGCAACCTGCGTGGGTAGTGCTATTGCCGGTCTTGGCGGACTCCAGTATGTTATGGCTTATGCTACCGGCGTTTGGTCTAACAATGCATTTGGTGACCGTGGCTGGATGGCTATTGCGTTGGTTATTTTTGCTCTTTGGAAGCCTTCCATGGCAATTGTAGGTTCATTCCTTTTTGGAGCACTTTGCAATGCTAATAACTATATTAACGGATTGGGACCCGAAACACAGGAACTTTTCAAAATGTTACCTTATGTTGTAACAATTATTGTTCTTATTATTACAAGTATGCGTAAGAAGAGAGAGCATCAACCTCCTGCAAGTCTCGGAGTCAATTATTTCCGTGAGGAAAGATAAATCAAGTTTAATATTTGTATAAAATTAAAACCTTAGGTATGATTTATACCTAAGGTTTTAAAGTTTTTAAACAGAAAATTATTTTCTTTCAATCAAGGCTTCTTTACCCTCGACCGCTTTTTCGGTAATTGTGATTTTGGTTATACTGCCATCCGAGGGAGCGGTGAACATATAATCCTGTAACACACCCTCAATAATGGAACGAAGACCGCGTGCGCCCGTTTTACGCTCAATTGTGAGGTCGGCAATTTTAGCAAGTGCCTTTTTATCAAAGGTAAGCTCAATACCGTCCATCTTAAAGAGTGCTTCATACTGTTTTATAATGGAGTTTTTGGGCTCGGTCATAATTTTAATGAGGGTATCTCTGTCCATACCGTTAAGGGCGGTAATAACAGGTAATCTTCCCACTAATTCGGGGATAAGACCGAACTTAACAAGGTCTTGATGTGTTGCACAGGTACTTAGCGCCTGTGCTTCAATGCTTTTTGGTGATTTCACATCTGCGCCAAAGCCGAGGCTCGAACCGCCGATACGCTTTTCGATTACCTTATCAATACCGTCAAACGCGCCTGCGCAAATAAAGAGAATATTAGTAGTGTCAATCTGAATAAACTCCTGCTGCGGGTGCTTTCTTCCGCCTTGTGGAGGAACATTCGAAACGGTGCCTTCAAGAATTTTAAGAAGTGCCTGCTGAACACCCTCACCGCTTACATCACGGGTGATAGAAACATTTTCGGATTTTCTTGCTATCTTATCAATTTCATCAACATAAATAATGCCGCGTTCCGCCTTTTCAATGTCAAAATCTGCCGCTTGAATAAGGCGAAGAAGGATATTTTCAACATCCTCACCAACGTAACCTGCTTCGGT
>JAZTXU010000256.1:0-6315 GCA_045636565.1 Acutalibacteraceae bacterium | reverse complement strand
ATCTTCCATATTCATACAGAAAATTTGCGTATTAAGCGCATCGAGGCCAAGTTCAATTAAATCCGGAATTATCGGGAGTGTATATCCATCCGAATGCATAAATATTTTCTTTCCGTAGGAATGTGCTATATCTATGTAATCCTTGTAAAGCGGTTTGAAAATTTCGCGCCAGTTTTGAGGATTTATAAGAAGTGAACGCTGTGCGCCCCAGTCATCCATAAAACTAAGAGCATCAACCTCGGTTTTTGCCCATTTTTCGAGCAATCGGCAGTAAAAATCGTGCATACGCGCCAAAAATTTTAGCATACCCTCGTTCCCTGTGGCAAGATCCATATAAAGATTTTCTGTGCCACGTATAAACTGCATTTGCTCGAAGGGACGCGGAGTCACGCTTGCCATCATAAATTTATCACTGGATTTACAGCTTTCATTAACTTTATCAACATTAAAAGTGAGTAATTCTTCGGGAATGTGAACACGCGAAGTGTCCTCCCAGTCATAATCATCGGGGTCTATAAGCGGTGTTTTAACCTCACCCACAACACCTGCTTGAATGCTTGTGAAAACACAACCCCAATCATCTGTACTAATTCCCACAATATCGGGATTTCCCTTTTTTGCCGGGCTCACTTTCTCATATATTGTTACAGGGTTGCTGAAATCCCATTCAAATTTATTTACAATGCGGTCAAGCGCCTCTTTTTCGTTCATAAATGCCCAAGGCAGGGTCCAGAGTTGACGTGGCACCCTGCCATTGGTGTTTTTAAATTCAAGGGTCGCTTTTACTAATTCTCTGCTTGTCATAATAACCACCCGAATGTTAATTTAGCGAATAAACTTAAAAGGGAATAAATACCGAACAACCCTTCCCGTTCCATTCTATATGCGTCGCAGACACCGAAATTACGAATTACGAATTAATATAGCGTCGCAGACACATTACCTTTTCACTATTGCCTAAAAAACGAAGTTTTTCCTATGTCGGCGAGTCGGATGTTCCGCCGCTTGCACCGCCGTCGGTCGGAGGTGTGGGTTCTGTACCGGTTCCGCCACCGTCACCTGCGGGAGGAGTTTCTGCTCCGCCACCATCACCTGCTGGAGGAGTTTCGGTACCACCACCGTCTCCCGAAGGAGGAGTTTCAGTACCGCTGCCGTCACCTGTAGGAGGTATCTCATTACCATCGCCGTCGGTCGGAGGTTCTGTGCCATCGCCATCTGTCGGGGGTTCCGTACCGTCACCATCTGTTGGCGGTTCTGTACCGTCACCCTCAGGCGGAATTTCACCTGTTTGGTCGTTAGGGTCGGTTGGAGTGCCGGGAGTATCACTTGGATCAGAAGGTGTGGTATTACTTGAATCACCGCCCGACGGAGCCTGATAAGAGGGTCTGTAATGACCGGGTATATCATAATACCAGTCATTCTTTTCCACACCGTTAGCCTTTATATAATTTTCGGGCGTGATATCATTATAAATAAATGCGTGAACCACCTTTGCCGCATATTCAAGATCAAAGTAAACCACCGAACCGGCAGAAGTCTGCGGAGCAGGGTAAATTTCATATTCGGGAGTGGGTATCCGCGCCTGCTCAAATTTTGGGGATTGCATTAAGATTTTTCTGCAAAGTTCGAATATTTCATCGTAATAAAGTGAGGTTTTACTGCAAGGAAGAAGAGCACGGATAAGCCTTTCATACTCTGAAAGACTGTTCATTTTAACCGCCTTGTTGAACATCTGCTCCATAACATAACGCTGACGGTCAGTTCTGCCGTAATCGTTATTGGTACCCCAAATGCTTCTGCCTATACGAATTCTTGAATATGCCACCGCCTGAATACCGTTAAGATGATGTTTACCGGGGGTTGTAATATAATATTTATCGGGTTTTATGCCTTTTTTACGGCAAAGTTCATCGATACATCCGTTAAGCGCCTTAGTGTAACGACCTGTCACAACCTCATCTGCTGTAAGTTCAGCATCAATACCGCCGATAGCATCAATAATCTCAATCATACCGTAAAAGTTTACAATCGCATATTCCGAAATATCAAGTTGGAATATCTGATTGAGGGTTTTAACGGCAAGTTGTTGCTGACCGCTTCCGTAAGCCGAATTAATTTTCTTGTATTCTGCCTTTTTATTATCTTTATCCTTATATATCGGAACAAGAGTATCGCGCATAACCGAAATAATCTTAACCTTTTTGGTAACTGTGTTAAGACTTAAAATCATAATACTGTCTGAATTGCCCTCAAAGGATTTAGGACTTCTGGTATCAACACCAAAAAGCGCAATATTAATTATATTCTTATCAATTACTTCTTTAAATCCCAAATCGGTAGGGTCAAGTTCTTCGTGATTTATGTTATACCTCAAACGGAGAACCGCATAAGCCGAGCCCAGAAGTATAAGTATTGAAAGAAGGCTTATTATAAGAACTTTATAGCCCGTATGAAGCGAACGCCACCATTTGCCGAATCCGCGTTTTTCTTTGCTGTGCTTACCCTTATGGGAAGGTGTCTCCTCAAAGTCTTCATTAAAATCACCGTAAGAAAAATCCGAATCACTTTCAATATTGTCAAAAAGGTCCTTAACCTCGGGCGATGAGTGGGACATAATATCCTCCATCACACCCTCAGAACTTGAAACAATATCATCCATCTCTCCCGCGTTTTCGTGGGGCTCTTCTTTCTCTTCTGTTGTTTCTATTTCAGGTGAAGACAAATCAGTTTCCTTTTCGGAATAAGATTCCAAATCCGAAACCACAAAGAAAAACTCATTGTCATTCTGGTTGTTTTTTTTCATAATTACTCCTGTTCTGGCGCGGAAGCACTGCCCGAAGCGGTATTTGATGCCGCCTGTTCAGCCTTCTTTTTTTCTATTGCTTCTTTTCTTTCCTTATAACTTACAATCTTAGGTTTCTGATAACCCTTAGAATACCAATCGTTCTTTTCAACACCGTTAAGTTCAATAAACTTTTCAGGCTTTATATCCTCATAAATAAAGGCGTGGATTATATTTGCGGCAAAGTTCAAATCATAATAATTTACCGCTCCCGCTTTTGTTTGCGGAGTTCTCATAACATACTCTATGAAAGGCACCCTTGTTTCTTCCAAAGTGGGAGATTCCATAAGAACATCAACCGCAATATCCAAAATCTCTGAATGAGAAAGCGAGGTTATGCAATAAGGCGATAACGCACTTATAAGATTAACATATTCCTTTTTTGTTTTTGAGGTAACACTTTTAAAAAGTTGAGTTAAAACATAACGCTGACGGTCTGTTCTGCCGTAATCGTTACTCGTGCCGTCGGCATTTGCAACATATCGTATTCTTGAGTAAGAAACCGCCTGAATACCGTTAAGCCGTTGTGTTCCGCTTTTTGTAATTTTATAATCATCGGGGTTAAGTCCTTCTCTTGCGCAAGCATCTATAACACCCAGATTTATCTGATAAACTTCTGCATCGGTAACCGGCACAATAACGCCGCCCATTGAATCTATAATATCTGCCATACCGTAAAAATTGACGGTTGCATATTCCGAAATATCAAGTTGGAATACCTGATTCAAGGTTTTTATTGCAAGTTCGGGGCCGCCTGAAGCATATGCCGAATTGATTTTGGTGTAATTAATGCCCCAGTCCCTCTCAATGGGAACAAAGGTATCTCTTAGAACCGAAATAAGTTTTACCTTATTTTTGGTTTTGTTAACAGAAAGTATCATTATACTGTCCGACCTGCCGGTAAAAGATTTAGGGGTTCTGGTATCAACACCGAAAAGTGCAACGTTTACAATTTCATCGTCCTTTTTCGATTCATACCCCAAATCAGAGGGATTACTGGTCAACGGGTCGTATTCGTAACCGAAAACCCTGTCATAACTTTCTTTAACATTCTTTCTTAAATCGTTACAACCTTTAAGCATGGCACCCATACCCACAAGGTATAATGCCGACAGCATAACAATAAAAATTATAAGACCAATATTTTTTCTTTTTTTAGAAGTATCAGCCTTGAATTTCATTAGTCACCCTTCTTTAATCAAATTAACGCTTTGTAAATTTCGCCCTTTCGGATTCCCGTGATTTCTGCCGCTTCCTTTGCCGCAGATGAGGTTGATTTACCCTCTTCAACCAACTTTTGTGCGATTTTAACCGCATCATCCAAAGTATAGGCGACAGCTTCCTCGCTGAAGCCTTCAACAATAAGCACAAATTCACCCTTGGGCGGGTTTTCGTTGTAAAACTCTATTGCCTCACTCAAGGTGGTAGTATGTACTGTTTCGTGAATCTTGGTGAGTTCGCGCACAAGGATTATCCGCCTGTCGCCAAAATATTTCAACATATCACAAAGTGTGGCAGGTAATTTATGCGGCGCTTCGTAAAAAATCATACTGCGTTTTTCACGCTTTAGCGATTCCAAATGCTCTCTTCTTCCGATTTTGTTCATCGAAAGAAATCCTTCAAAACAAAATCTTCCACAAGGAAAACCCGAAATGCTTATAGCGGTTATAAGCGCGCTGGGTCCCGGAACAGATTCAACGGGAATATTAAGTGCTCTCGCTTCCCTTACCAAATCCTCACCCGGATCCGAAATTGCCGGCATTCCCGCGTCAGACACAACAGCGCAGGATTCACCCTCTAAAAGCCTTTTAATAATAAGGTTTCCTTTTGTGTTTTTATTATGCTCATAATAAGCGAGCATTTCTTTTTTTATTCCAAAATGATTTAAAAGTTTTACAGTAACGCGGGTATCCTCGGCGGCAATAAAATCCACCTTTTCGAGGGTCTCAACCGCGCGGGGACTCATATCCCCAAGATTTCCGATGGGCGTACCCACAACATAAAGCTTACCACTCATATTAAAGGTATGCCTCCTTGTATTTTCCGTAAATTTCTATCATCTCGGGGGAAAATTCCCCGTTTTCTTCAACATAAAGTGTGGGTTCTATTCTAAGCCCCACATTGCCACATCTTCTGCCCTCAACGAGCACAAGCCACGGCTCTTCGCCCTTGCGTTGTGCCACAAGTCGAAGTCTTTTAGGCTCAACCTTATATTTTGACATTAGGCACATAAGCTCTGAAAGTCTTTCAGGGCGGTGGCAAAGGCAGAATCTGCCTGAAGTCTGCAAAAGTTTAGCCCCTACTGATATAATATCTTCGAGGTTGCAGGCAACCTCATGACGCGCCACCTTGTGGTATTCATCGGGGTTTTTAAGCCCTGCACCCTCTGCCTTGTAAGGCGGATTGCAGGTGACTAAATTATGGCAACCAAACTCAACCGCACCCTTTAAATTTTTAAGGTCGCGGTTTATTATTTTAAAATTAGGGATTTTAAGTTCTTGGGCGGTTTTTTGTGCCAAAAATGCGGCTTCCTCGCTTATATCAACACCAACCGCCTCTTTGAGCAGTCCGTCACGAAGCATAAGCAATGGTATTATTCCACAACCTGTGCCCAAATCCACCAATTTATCCTTTTTTTTTGCATTTGCAAAATGTTTAAGCACCACCGCATCTGTTCCAAAGGTGTGATGCGGTGATACATTCACATAAAAATCATTGCCGAGAGGCTCTTTTTTTATTAGCTTCTGGTCCATTTTACGCCTTGTGGGGTATCCTCTAAAATAATACCCATTTCTTTTAACTTATCACGGATTTCGTCAGCGGTTTTAAAGTCACGAGCCTTTCTCGCTTCGGTTCTCTTCTCAATAAGTTCTTCAATCTCACTGTCAAGTGCTTCGGTTTTGCGGTTATAAACAAGACCTAAAACACCTGTTAACTGGTCAAACACATCTGCAAATGCTTCAATAGCGGCTTTTCCTGCGCCCTCTGCAATTGCGGTGTTGATATCACGCACCAACATAAAGATAGCAGCCAAAGCATCTGCGGTGTTAAGGTCATCTTCCATAGCATTGATAAATTCCTGCTTGCGCTCCTCAACAAATGCAGGAATTTCACCGCCCTCAGCGGCATTTTTAAGTGCAAAATCAATATTATCACGGCAGGTATAAAGTCTTTCAAGTGAATTTTTAGCCTGCTCAATAATATCAACAGAATAGTTAATGGGGCTTCTGTACTGTGAGGAAATAAGGAAATAACGAATCGGCTCGTAACCGAACTTATCAGCCACATCACGAACAGTAAAGAAGTTGTTTAATGATTTAGACATTTTGTGGTTATCAACATTGATAAAACCGTTATGCATCCAATAATGTGAGAATTCGCAACCGTTTGCTGCCTCACTCTGTGCGATTTCGTTTTCGTGGTGTGGGAAAATAAGGTCAAGACCGCCGCAGTGAATGTCAATAGTCTTGCCT
>JAZTXU010000255.1:0-49803 GCA_045636565.1 Acutalibacteraceae bacterium | reverse complement strand
ACAGGAGTTGTGGAGTTAGTACAAATGAGGTTATTAAAAAACAACCTCAATTACTTTATTGCCTGATACCCTAATTTCCTTGATTAGCTTTCTCCATAATGCAAGTTTTTGGGTATCATCAAGTTTTGAATAAATGCGTTTATAATCACTATTCAAAAACTCTTTTAAAGCTGTAAGGTCTCTCTTTTCTTCTTGGGGCTCTTCTATAATTTGGCTTTGTAATTCATCATAATCAGATTTATATTTTTCCATTTCAATAAATCCGTTAACATATAAGTCATTAAGTCTTTGCAGTTTCTTTTCTATTGCCTTTTTATTACTTTTTATCTTTGGGGCGTTT
Organism: Acutalibacteraceae bacterium; assembly: GCA_045636565.1. Lineage (GTDB taxonomy): Bacteria > Bacillota > Clostridia > Oscillospirales > Acutalibacteraceae > UBA737. Next base: position 49,463 of record JAZTXU010000255.1, on the reverse strand, counting down.
TTTTTCTCTTTTGCCTCTGTCTCACGTATAAAATTTGTCCCCAAGCGCTCGATATTGTTTAATAAATATTCATCGAGCTTGGTTTGGTTCATAAGTTTGACATTATCACACAATCCGCTTTGCTTTGCTTTATTGCAGCGATAATACTTATAATCTCCGCCATTATGAACACTTCTATTCCCTGCCAATTTACTGCCACAATGAACGCATTTTAACATCGACGAATAAATGTAAGTGTGTGTCTTCTTTCTCGTTTTTACATTTATTTTAATAAGACGCTGCACTCTATAAAATTGCTCTCTTGTAACTGAAGGCACGCAATAATCCTCCATACCGCGAAACTCACCACAAAAAAGCGGATTTTTTAATAATCTTAACGTTGTACTATAAGACATTTTTATATCGTACTTATTGTTAATAATCATATTTGTTTTTCTTACGGAACTACATAATTCCATTTGATTAAACATATCTTGTATTATGTGGTGTTTTTCAGGGTCGGGAACAACTTTGTGATCTACAATGGTTAAACCCCAAGGCATTGCTCCTGTAATGGCAAATCCCTGCCTTGCCCTGTGATCCAATACGTCTTTTATTCTGTCGCTATCGGTATCACACTCTTGTTCTGCTATGGAAAGTCTGAGATTTATCATCAACCTACCGTTTGTTGTTTCGGTTGTGTAACTTTCCTTAACAGCGGACCAGTCACAGTTATTAGGTAGTAGGTATTCGTTCATCATTCTATGATAGTCATAAACATTTCTGAAGAAACGGTCCAACCTTAAAACTATAATGTGATCAATTTTGCCGGCCTCTACATCGTGCATCATTCTCATAAACTCAACACGCTTATCAAGGCTTTTACGAGCGGTTATACCTCTGTCAATGTAAATTCCCTCTAGCTTCATCTTGTGTTGCTTTGCGTACGCCTCGATTTCTGCTGTTTGGGTTTCTATAGATAGTCCCTTTAGTGATTGCTCAACTGTAGAAACTCTTATGTAACCCACAGCTCTTTTTACTTGCTCCATTTTTTCACTCCTTTGTATTCTTAAACCTTATTTTTTAATATGCCACAAAAAGCCCCATTTTTTTGTTGACATAATTTAAAACGAATAATACAATAAAATTGCAAATTAATGTTCGTTCTTGGGGGTAATATAATGAACGATTATAATGAAATTTTATTATCAATGATAAACGAGAAAACAATAGATTTAATTATCGAAATGATTCGAGATTTTCTATTGTTACTCGAATAAGAGAGATTACAAGCTCTCTTTTTTCTTCCGGTACTTGCGAGAACAATTCTAAAACTTCTTCTTTCTGCTGCGCAAAAGTAATATCTTTTTCAGAGGGCTTTTCTTCAACTAAATCGGATATTTTTATACCAAAAAAGTCTGCGAGCTTTTGTAACTTATCCATTCTCGGATACGTTCTGCCTTTAACATAATCACAGAAAGTACCTGTACTTACGCCAACTGCCTTTGCTATTTCAGTTTGCGTTTTGTCACAACCTTTTACATACTTGCTTAGGTTTCTCGAAAAAATTTCCTGATTCCCTAAGTCGGTTACTGGTTTATTCATATTAAACACTCCTTTATATACTATCATCCGTTATATTCATAGTTTTGATTAACATTAAAACTGTCTTTTTGTTTTCTGCTGATAATTTCCTAAAATTGCTGAGAAAATCCAATTCCATAGGATTATTTTTTAAATCAAACGCTAGTTTTTTTGCTTCTGAAGATAAGTGTATATTGTCATCCTCGATCAAATCAGAGAGCTCAATGTCAAAAAAATCCGCAAGATTTTGCAACTTATCTATTCTTGGATAAGCTCTTTCGTGCATCCAATCATTGAATGTGCCTCTGCTTACGTCAACTACCTTTGCTATTTCTGCTTGCGTTTTTCCAGAAAGTTCTACATATCTGTGTAGGTTTTTTGAAAAAATCTTATAATTTTTCGAATCAGCTGTAGTTTTCCCCATATTAAAGGCTCCTTTTTCTCATTGCGCTTAATAATATCCATATTAAACGCTCCTTTTACATAATATAATACGCTATAAACGTAATTTTGTCAAGGGGTTTTATGAAAAAAATTCAAATTCTAGGAATATTTTAGAAAAAAATTGAAAAATATACGTTTTCACGGAGAAGGCTATTGACAAATGGTAAAATTGGAGATATAATACAGTCAGAAGGAGGTGAGAAATATGGTCAATATCCGTGATAATATCACACTAAAAGCGTGCAGAGTAATTGCAAACATCAAGGCTGAAGAAATAGCTGATACTCTTGGTGTAAATGTAGATACTCTGTATAAATGGGAAAAAGGAAGATCCTACCCTAATGCGCCACAAATGGTTAAGATAATAAACCTATTTGCGGAAAAAGGATACGCTCTTGATGTAAATGACATCAAATTTTTTTAACTATCTTATACGTTTATATGGAGAAAGGAATAAATAAATTATGGTAAAAACGTATTTATCTTGGAATGATGTCCCCACGCTGCTCATTTTAGAGCAAGCCAGTGTCTTGTTGGGATTAAACATTGAATCTGTAAGGAGATACTGTGTGACGGGGGATATACCGGCTGTTCAGATAGGCAAACAATGGCGCATAGATAAAAATCTATTAATGAAAAAAATTGGTTATGATAAGGTATAAAGACTATGGAGGATAGATTATGGAGAGAAAACCCATAGTAGAAGACAAAACAAATTGGGACAACTTTGATATGCACAAATTCTGTGATACTCTTGCGTGGTTAATTGGAGAAAAAGAAGGAGTGGAGGTAACTTTTAAATTAAGAAGGAAAGATGAAACAGAAAAGGAGGATAAAAATGGCGTACAGATGTAGCAAAGGATATAACAAGGATTGTGACGGCTGTATGGACTGTAAATCCGAAAAGGATTACTATTGCCCTGTTTGCGGTAATGAGGTTTATGAAACCGTTTATGTCAGCAATTCCGGTGAAGTGTTAGGCTGCGAAAACTGCGCCCAAATAAAAGAACCGTGGGAGATGTTAGAAGATGAGGATTAATGGCAAGAATTATTTTAGCCCTGAAGCTAACAGCGAATTTATGTCGGTATCACAATATAAGGCATTTTGCAAATGTGAAGCGGCAGCTTTAGCGGAATTAAAGGGTGAATACATAAGACCTGAATCGAGAGCGTTGCTTTTAGGCTCCTACGTTGATGAAATGTTAACAGGTACCAAAAAATCCAAAGAAGCATTTATAACGGAAAATTATTCGGAGCTTTATAAGAAAAACGGCGAACCCTATGCAGATATACAAAAAGCTATGGACGCTGTAGAAAAAGTAAAAAAGCAGCCTCTTATGATGAAATATCTATCAGGGCAAAAGCAGAAGATTATGACGGGCGAAATAGCCGGTGTGCCTTTTAAGATTAAAATGGATTCATATAAAAAGGGTGAATTTATTGCAGATCTTAAATATATGGCAAGCTTACGTAGCCCTAATATGTTTGAACCAATGGTTAAATATTGGAACTATGTGGCGCAGGGTGCGGTATATCAGGAGATTGTATATCAGAATACAGGTAAACGATTACCCTTCTTTCTTGTAATTGCAACGAAGGAAGATCCGCCGCATTTAGCAGTTTCCGAAATCAAGCAGTATGATCTTGACGATGAGTTGGAAAGAATAAAGGCAAGCGTAGGAAGATTTCAAGCAATAAAGAAGGGCGAAATAGAGCCTGAAAGGTGCGAAGAATACGATTGTATTTATTGCACCTCCACGAAAATTATTACCGAGCCGATAGACAGCAATTATTTGGGTATGTCGGCAAAACAGATACAGATTGCAAACGGTAATTTTTTTTAACTTACATTTACGTTTATACGGAGAATATAGAAAGGAAAATACGTTAATATGGCAACAGCAATTATTTATGGACCTCCCGGGTCCGGAAAAACAGTAAACTCAACACTAGTACCGGGAAAAACATTATTGCTTTCAAGTGATAATTCAGCAATAGTGTTAAATAATTTCAAGCGTGAAAAATTAACAATAAAGGAGGTGGCAACCTTCAAAGATTATCTGGAAATGTTCGACGCGGCAACGGAGTCTAAACAGTATGACACAATTATTACCGATTGTTTAACCGACCTTATAGACGGCTTTATCGTAGAATGCAGAGAAAGTAAGGCATTTAACGATATAAGACAAGCCTATATGTTGGTTTACACAAAGGTAAAAGCGCTGGTTCGTAGAGCTGCACACTGCGGCACCGACTGTATCTTCACCTGTTGGGAAGATGTTGAGGAAATAACAACTCCGAGCGGAGAGATAAAAAACCGTATGTCGCCAATGATACCGCCGAAGATAAAACAGCAAGTATGCGGCTTATGTAACGTAATAGCTTATATAACTACAGCAAACGATAACGACGGAAATAAGCGTTGGTTTTACGTTACCGAGGCAAGAGACACCCTTATGGCAAAGGATCAGGTTATGTGCAGAAAATCTATACTACCCGAAGATATATTTTCTGGAGGTAAAAAGTAATGGTAGTTGGAGATTTTTTACTTGGCGTAATGACAACACTGGCATTTGAATTTTTAATAATAACTTTATTAGCAATATTTGGAGGAAATATAAAATGATTAATTGGAATTATAACGCAAATGATTATGAAGAAGTAACCTTTAAGCCTATCCCTGAAGGGGATTACAGAGTACGAATTGCCTCTGCCGAGGAACAAATAAGTAGTGCGGGCAATCAGATGATAAAGCTTGTACTTGAAGTTTCAGGGCATAACAGCACTATATGGCACTTCTTAGTATTTATGAAAGATAATCAGAAAATGACAAATCAGAGACTTGGCCAAATGTGGAATAGCTTTGGAATACCAATGGGCAACTTTAATTTATCTACTTGGATTGGAAAAGTTGGTGCTGCGAGAATCAGGCACGAAAACCACAACGGGGATATTACCGCAAAAATAGCTTTTTTCATTAATAAAGATAGACAGAGTAAATTGGACCCTTGGGTAGAACCGGGTAAAAAAGCTGCTGCAGCTGCAGCTCCTGAATTTACCGAAGTTACGAGTGACGTACCGTGGAACTAAGGCCCTATCAGAAAGAAATTTTTGATAAAGCTACTGCCGCATTCGCACAGGGCAGCAAGGGAGTTCTCTGTTGTCTGCCCTGTCGATCCGGTAAAAGCTATATTATGGCTCAAATGATACAAAGGGCAAGGGGTAACGTGCTGGTGTTAGCACACCGACATACGCTTATAAATCAGCATAAAGAATTGCTTGAAAGCGTAGGAGCTTTAACGGAAAAAGTTAGGGTTGAATCGGTTTTTACCGAGGCAAGTCGATTGGGGAGATATGATCCGGACAGTGTGAGCTTAATCATTATAGACGAAGCACATTTATCTGAGGCTGCATCTTACCGTAAGGTATGTAAATATTACAATTGTAAAAGGGTATTATTTACCGCCACACCAAGTAGGCTCGACGGTAAGCCGTTAACGCTGGCAGATACCTTAGTTACCGGTATAACTGCAAACGAGCTAATAAAATTGGGCGCAATAAGTGATTACGATTATTATGCCCCCGATTTAAACATAGATACCGATAATATTGAGATCATTGCCGGCGAATACAATAACGGGCAGTTAAGCGAATTAATGTGTCAATCTGCAATATATGGCGACGTTATAAAGTATTACCGCCAGTTAGGAGATAACAGACAGGCAATAGCTTATTGTACGTCAATAAAACATAGCAAACAAACAGCAGATATGTTTAATAAAAACGGTATAAAAGCTGTGAGCATAGACGGCTCAATGTCGCAAAAAGAACGCAACGTAAGAATGGATATGTTTCGCAATGGTGAAGTACAAATTTTATGTAACTGTAACCTCATCAGCGAGGGTGTAACTTTACCAAACGCCAGTGTAGCGTTACTTTTAAGACCGACCTGCAGCTTGCCGCTATTTATACAACAGGCTTGCAGAGTTCTAACACCTGTACCGGGCAAAAAAGCCGTAATAATAGATTACGTCTGTAATGTCCAAAAACATGGACTGCCTACAGATAGTCATAAATGGAGTTTAACACAGTCTGTAGAAAAACGCAAGGAATTTAATGAAGATGGCACATTAAATATTCGGCAATGCGAGTATTGCTTCAAATGTTTCAAAACCGCCCCTAAATGCCCTTACTGTGGAGCTGAATATATGGTTAAAGGCAGAGAGCTCAGAAACGTTAAGGAAGTAGAACTTCGGAAAATAGAGGCTATAGAAAAGGAAGAACAGGAGAAAGAACGGAAGAAGGCCCGCATAGAGCAAGGAAGCTGCAGATCATATCAGGAACTATACGACCTTGCTGTAAAGCGGGGCTATAAAAATCCCGGAGGATGGGCGTATTTTATTATGAAAGGAAGACGGTAAAATGATTGAAAAAGTTATTTCGTCAATGTTAGACGAAAAAAATCAGGAGGAACTTATGGAAATAATTATAGATACGTTTGAAAAACAGGTGTCTAAACAGCCGAAGCTTCAACACGACTTACAATATATTTGTTCTGAATGCGAGAGCAAAGTCTTTAGACATTATCGTTATTGCAATAACTGCGGACAGAAACTTGATTGGAGTGATTTAAAATGACAACGCAGGAAGCCGTAAAATATATTACTAAAGTTTTGGCGAATTGGGGACATTGGCGCACTCACCACGAAAAATTAGTTGAGGCCATAGAAGTTTTGTTGGAGGCGGTAAATGATGAGGGTTGATATTTTTAATACAGATAAAAAATACAACATAATTTATGCAGATCCGCCGTGGAATTTCGGCAGCAAAGAATTACAAAAATACAAAGGGCATAGATTTAGACCACTTGAAGAAGTTTACAACACAGAAAAAGCCTCTACGATGGCAGAATGGGACGTTGGGAAAATTGCAGACAAAGATTGTGCTTTGTTTATGTGGACTACCGACGCGCATATTGAAGAAGCTCTAAATCTTATGAAAACGTGGGGGTTTAAATATGTAACCATTGCTTTCATTTGGTCGAAGGTTACAAAAAACGGAAAACGGATTTCAAATTTGGGTGCTTGGACTATGAAAAACTGTGAGCTATGTCTTTTCGGGACAAAAGGCAGAATGTTAAAATACAAAAAATCAAATTCTGTTAGGCAGTTATTTGAGGCGGAAAGAACGGCACATAGCAAAAAGCCTGACTGTGTAAGAAAGTTTATTTATGAACTGTTTGGAGATTTGCCGCGTATTGAGCTTTTTGCCCGACAATATGCGGACGGTTGGGACTGTTGGGGGAATGAAGTATGAGTAAATCCGAACATTCCATTCAAAATGAAATCCGCCTTGCTCTTTCCGAATACGGCATAGTATTACGCTTAAATTCAGGCAAGTTTTGGCAGGGGGAAAGAGTTTGGAGCAAAGAGCATAAACAGTATGTGCTTATAAATTTAAGACCGGTCCAAGGTACTATTGAAGGTACACCGGACCTTCTCTTTCTCGGAGAAAATAACAATGTTGCATTTATAGAATGCAAAACGAAGAAAGGGTCCGCAAGGGCTAAACAAAAACTCTTTGCGGAAATAATGAACAGATACGGTATAAAAAACGGTATCGCAAGGTCCGTTGAAGAAGCTTTAAAAATTATAAGGAGATAAAAATTATGCGTAAAAAGACGAATAAAGACTGTTTTGCATATAGCAATGGGAAATGCAGAATCCTTGTTTGTTTAGATTGCGAGGGCTGTAAGTTTTATAAAACCAAGAACCAATTTAAACAAGATATGCAGGCTGCGAAAAAAGCCTTGGATGAGCACTTGGGCTTCCCTGCTTCTAAAATGTATTATGAGGAACTGTTGGAAATTTTAGAAAAGAAAGAGGTGAAGTAATTGTCAATTCCTGAAGAACTTAAAACAAACGCCCTGTGGTGTGGGTGGAAATATGAAATGCGGGACGGTAGAAAAACAAAGGTGCCGTATAATCCCCGTACTATAGAAAAAGCAAAATCCAATGATACAGATACCTTCGAAGAATATAATTACGCTGCGGATGCACTGCTCGGAGGTTATGTTGACGGTATCGGTATTCGTGTATGCAACGGCTATTCTGCTATAGATATAGACCACTGTATTTCTGACGGCGGATTATCCGATGCAGCACAGGATATTTGCGTAACAATGAAATCCTATGCGGAGAAATCTCCCTCAGGCAGTGGAATACGTATTATCTTTAAAACTTCCGACTACACCTACGATAAAGAAAAATACTATATTAAAAATCCTAATAATGGTGTGGAAATATATACCGACGGAGCTACAAACAGGTTCGTTACCATTACGGGTAATACGGTATATAATTATCCGATCTGCGAAAACCCTGCCGCCCTAGAGGAGGTTTTGGAAAAATATATGCTGCGTCCTCAGAAACGCCAAAGCACTGTAAGTGAGCCTCAGGTTACTTTCGATATTACCGAAGACGAAATCATTACAAAGGCGCTACGCAATTATAATTTTTCGTCATTATTTAACGGTAATATGTCTGCATATAATAACGACCATTCTTCAGCGGACCTTGCTATGTGTAATATGCTGGCGTTTTGGACGGGCAAAGATCCCGATAAAATGGATAGTATTTTCCGCAAATCAGCCCTTTACCGTGAAAAGTGGGAAAGAGAGGATTACCGCAGCTCAACCATAAATAAGGCTATTCAGAGCTGCAGCGAAACCTACAGCCCATACAGACCTCAAACAATATGGGAAAAGCTCGACGTTCCGAGTTTACAAACTGAATCTTGGACCGTAGATGCTGACGGAATATCCCGTACCGTTGTTAAAAATAAGAAAACGGGAGAAACCGAAACCTATATTGTAACCTCTACACCGCTTGCTCCTGCAGCATATCTTGAAAACGAAGAAACCGGCGAATGCAAAATAGAGCTGCATTATATGTATAACGGACAGCAGCGCTCATACGTTTGCGATAAAGAGACGGTTCTGAATAAAACTAAAATAATAAAATTAGCCAATAAGGGTATAAATGTTACCTCAGCTTCAGCTAATGATCTTACTAAGTTTTTCTCAGACATAGAGCGCTTAAATGCAAATATACTGCCGCATTATTCTTCAACGTCGCATATGGGTTGGAATGGTAAAAATTTCGTGCCTTATACCGGTGATATGAAATTTGACAGCGAGGACGAAAACGCCGCATTATATCAGGCAATAACCAAATCCGGAGAGCTCACTGACTGGATAAATTATATGAAGCCTTTACGCAAAAATATATATTTCCGTCTGGTTATGGCTGCAAGTTTAGCTTCTCCGCTTATTCACCCCTGTGGTTGTTTACCTTTCTGGTTTCATTTGTGGGGTACTTCCGGAACCGGTAAAACTGTTGCGCTTATGGCAAGTATGTCTATTTGGGGTAATCCACAAATGGGTAAGCTTACTCGTACTCTTAACGCCACGAAAAACGCCCTTATGTCAACTGTTTCGTTTTTACATAGCTTACCTTTTGCCGGGGATGAATTGCAGACGATTAAAAATAATTACGGGACCTATGATGAGCTTATTATGCAGCTTACCGAGGGTGTTGAAAGAAACCGTATGAAATACGATAAAAACCTTCCAAACCGTTATTGGAGCTGTTCATTTATATCTACGGGTGAAGAACCTATAACAGCAGAAAACAGCGGTGGAGGTACAAAAAACCGTGTTATTGAGGTTGAAATTGACAATAAATTTTTCGGTAACCAAGGTAATGCAATATGTGCATTTATAGCAAACAACTACGGTACTGCCGGTCCTGAGTATATAAAACATATTCAGAAAGAGCGCGACAATTTACCGGCTATGTATCAGGCCATTAACGGAGAAATACTCAATTCCGTTAATACCACAGATAAACAGGCGCTTGCAGCTTCTCTTGTATTACTCGCAGATTACCTTGCTTGTGACTGTTTATTTAAAGGCGAAACCCCGCTCTCTGTTGCGGATATTACACCGTATATAAAATCCACAGAGGAAACTGATATTGCTGTAAGAGCTTATAAATGGCTTATTGACTGGCTCTCTAAAAATGAAAATAAGTTTTATATGAGTAATTACGGGGAGCTTTGGGGAACCATTGACAATGAGCGCACCTATATTATTTCCTCTGTTCTGAAGAAGGAAATGGCAAAGGAAGGCTATTCTTTCGATGCAGTAAAGAAAAAATGGGCGGATAATGGGTACTTGGCAAGATATAATGGTAAATATATAAAGAGGAAAACAATCAATAACAATTCTCCGTATTGTGTTGAAATAATAACAAATGTAGAAATGTAGAAAAAAGGTAGAAACCCCAAACCCTTGATATATCTAGATATTTTAATATTATTCTACTATTCTACTATTTCTACTAATAATATAATATATATGGGATAATTAAACATTTATATAATACCCTATATAAAATGTATGTATTGTAAAAAATGAGGGAGAAATGTAGAAATGACGATATATCTAGCTTTGAGAGGGTTTTTGAGGTAAAAAATAGGTAGACGACAGATAGAATTATTATAGGAGGTAATTTATATGAGAAACCCTAGAGATATTGCTCCCCCTGAGGATGCAATAACTAACCCTAAAAGAAATACACTGTATTATACCGATGATCCGCAGTCAAGACAGAAAATTGCTGCGGTAGTGGGTAAATCTACAGAACTGTTTCAAGAGTCGCAAAATCATAGCTGTAACGTACACGATATTAAGGAACTCACCGAGCATACACTTTCATACTTCGACTTCTGCTTTGAACGTGGAATTGTACCATCGTTTAGAAGACTTGCTAATTGGTACGGATATTCTGTAAGACACTTAAACCGTATTATACAGTCACAGTCACCTGAGGGCGAATATCTGGACCGTGTTAAAGATGCTATAAAGGATATTTACGAACAGGCAGCTCTTGTGAATGCGGTAAATAACATTTCGGCTATGTTTATACTGAAATCACAGTATGATTATGTGGAAGCTACAAAGGTAATACTTGAACCCTCAGAGTCACTGCTTGGTCAGCCTAAATCTCCTGAAGAAATCGCTAGTTATATTGATGCGGATATTGTGGAGGACTAAAGAATAAATTTATACAATATTTTGGAATATTATACCATATTTTAAAAGTATAATCAAGAGAAAATTGTATAATACTAAGTTTTGACGAGAAATCGCATATAGTGAAAGTTTTGACGGTCCTACTCTATAAAAAAGGAAAAGTTTCACAAAATTTGCCCTGATTTTGACCGAAATTTGCATATAGGGGAAGGCCTTGAATGGCTGTTTTTGGGGCGTTTTACACTGGATTTATACAGAAATTACACAGAATTTAACACCTTGTAAAATGCGCCACAATCAATTTTAAGGGGTTTTAATATTTCAGCATAGAGTAACCCTATAAAACAATAAAAACCCTTAAAACGCAAATTTGGGGCAATAAAAAAACACACTAAAATATAATAGTGTGCAGCTAAAAAGTAAAACTATATAAAAAATTAACCGCCCGGATCTCTCCGGACGGTTTTTATTATTTTGTAGCGCTTGCTATAATTAATATTGGTAATAATAGAATTAATAATACTATCATTAGATCGCCTCCTTATGGTATATTGTGTTAGCGTCTAAAAAGTCATTTATTGCAGCAGCCCCGGCTGTATCGGTTAATATTTCAAAATGATAATAGCGCCCATTTTTTGAAATCTCAAAATATATACTGTTTTCGTGTAAAAAGTCCCCTATTTTAGTAGCTAATGATATAAACATTGTTTCAAAATTATAATATTTCATTTTTTAGATCTCCTTTAATAATAATTTAATTGTGGCTGTGTCCATTCCGACGCGGTTTAATTGTTTTATAATGTTTTTTTGTGCTGCAATATCATTGTTTAATATTGCTTTTTTTAGATCCTGTAATAATTCAGTTAACATTTTTTAGCCCTCCCTTTTTTCGAATCCTTGATATATAAAATAATCAATTATTTGTTTATATTGTTTTGTTGTTACGTCGTTAACGTCGCCGCTATGGAATAAAAACGCGCCCGCCGTGATTGTTTTATTATTAAAATCAATTATTAATTGTTTACGCCAGCCGCAATTATTAGTTTTTTGTGATACTTTTAAAATCATTATTTTGTTACCTCCGTTATTAAAGCTCTATAAATTAAACGTGTTAAAAGGTGTTCCGCGTCTGTTTCGTCGTGCTTGCTTTTTTCTGTTTCTGTTTCCTCTAATATATCGCCTAGATCGTCAATAGCGGACCTATTATAAAAGTAACAAGTATCAAGCACAGATGGCAGCCCCTGCGCCCAATCAATAAACGCGGATATTTCAATATTATGATAATATTTGAAATCCTCCGGCCTGCTGTATTTTTCAGATCTGAATGTTTCAATAATAAATGTTGCTATTCCGGGCCAGTCCTGCGGCGGTGTATCTGTGTAGCCCTCCGGTGTAAAGTTGTTAATAATGTACTGTTGTAAATTCTCTGTGGCTCTTTTGCTATTTGTTTTAATCATTGTTAAAACCTCCTATAATTTGTTTTACGATTACTATTATAAATGATTTATCGTAAATGTCAATAGATAAATCAAGATTTATCGTAAATTTACAATTTTTTCATAAATTAAAGAATTATAATATTTTTTTCTATATAATGAAGAAACACCGACGGAAACGGGGGCGGGGGTGTATTTTGACCGCCAGCACCACTCACTAACTGCCTTAAATTTCTGAAAAAATAAAAAAGAAATTTACGAAAACATATTGACATAGTTATCGTAAAAATGGTAAAATGTTATCGTAAAGAGCGGAGGTATATTATGAAAAACGTAATTGGATATATTAGAGTTTCAACAGACGGTCAATGTAAAGACGATAAGTTTGGTCTTGATGTTCAAAAGCAACAAATTATTGATTATTGCAGTGCCAATGGTATGAATATAATTAGGTGGTACACTGACGAAGGAGAATCAGGCGCAAAAGAGCGTCCCGGTTTTGACGAAATTGTATATGGTGATGTCAACAATCCACCTTATGAGGCGGTTATTGTTGCCAAAAGTGATAGAGTTGCGCGTGATATTAACATCTATTATTACTACAAAATGCTTTTAATCAAAAAGAATATTAAGTTAATATCAATATCTGAGGATTTTGGGCAGTTTGGTGTTTTTGCAAGTATGCTTGAAGCTTTTACACTTTGCGTAGCTGAAATGGAAAGAGATAATATTAACAAACGTACAAGTGCAGGACGTATTGTTAAATCTTCTAAAGGCGGTTACAGTGGCGGCAGAACTCCTTACGGATATACAGCGCAACACGGTAAAATGGTTGTTGTAGAAGAACAGGCAAAGATAGTAAGAATGATTTACGATATGAAGAAAAACGGCAGCACTTATCGTCAAATTGTAGCTGCTCTCAATGATAATGGATATGTGAATAAGAGCGGCGGTCAATGGGCAATTAGCTCTGTACAAGTAATTCTTGGTAATGAGAAAACATATCGTGGATATTACAAATACGGAAAAAATGGTGATTGGGTTAAAGGTGAACATCAACCTATATTGGCTGACGAATAAGACTTTCCGGAATTTTTCGAAAAAACAAAAAAGGGGCATCTTTCAGTATCAGAGAGCTGCCGACAATTAGGTATAAGCAGAACACATTGGTATAGATTGTGTAAGGAGGTGTCATAGTGAAAACAGTAATATTGTATATAAGAAAAGGCAGAAAAAAAGACGAAGACGACGAATAAATTCATAAAACGGACGGCGCAAGCTGTCCGTTTTTTTATCAACAGGCTTGGGAATCACATTTGAGTAATTTTAACCTCGCACTTTCTCCTCTCAGATAGATGTGGTTATATTTCATATCTATTATAATGTTGTGGCGTTTGAAAATCTATCGCCATTTTGGCAATATCGGCTTATTCTGTTGCCATTTTGGCAACATCAGTTTATATCATCGCCATTTTGGTAATATCGGCTTATATTTCTTGCCAAGTTGGCAAAAAACAGAGTCACAAGACCGCACTTTATGATAATATTAGCCCGCAAAAGCTATACCTTCAAAAATGCGTGCTTTCTTGCGACCTTAACTGTTTCAGAATATAAAATATAGCTGAAAACTCCCGAGATTAATTGCGAATTTTATCATTTATTTGACATATCTGTAAGTATATGGTAAAATATGTTTGGCAATATAAAGTTATATTTTTTATTACTAGGAGGTTTATTATGACATTTAGAAAAACATTTAAGAGAGCCTGCGCACTAATCATCAGTATTACTTTATTTGTGACGCTTGCAATACAGGGCTTTGCGCAAGCCGGAATAACCTTAGAAACTGCCGGAAAAGCTAATAATCCTTCAAAAAAGCAAAACGTAGTAAACACCTATCTTGATTACGAAAATATAGATTTTGAAGATCTTACTATAACCGATGAGGATATTTCACTCCGTGAGGAATCGGTAAAGCATTTCAACACCGAAGAAGGAATAATGATTGCCGTTATGTACCCCGAGGCAGTGCATTACCTTGAGGATGGTAGTTGGAAGGAAATAGATAACTCTGTTATTACGGATACAAAAACTAATACCCTTAAGAATAAAAATAATCCGTTCTCGGTTGAATTACCGGGTCAAATTAACGGAAGCTCCGAAATAACGGTATCTCACAATAACGCAAAAATTACCTTCAAGCTCATAAACGCCACCGCCGCAGAGGGTAAAATAGCAAATAAAGCATCTCGCAGCACCGATAAGACTGACGTAAGCAATAAGATATATTCCAAGCTTAATTACAAAAATACCTTCAAGGATACAGATATTTCTTACACCATCAAGAGCAATGAGCTTAAGGAAGAAATAATACTTAACAAAATGCCCGAAAGGGAGACGGGCTATTCCTATGAGATAAACACTCACGGCTTGGCCGCCACTCTTTACGATGACGGCAGCCTTACCTTCTCTGACAGAATCACGGGCGAAGTTTTCTTTACGATCTACGCGCCCTTTATGGAGGATGCAAACGGAGATTACTCCGATGACATCTCCGTAACGTTATCTCCCACCGCATCGAAAAACAAATACATACTCACCTACACGCCATCATACGAATGGCTTTCTTCTGTTGACCGCGTATATCCCGTAACTATAGATCCCACTGTAAGCAACGGAACCGGAAGCGACGTAATGCAGGACGTTACCGTAGCTTCGGGCTATCCCACCTTAAATTATTGGAATCAGAACTTCCTACGAATGGGTTGCGAGGGCCGCGGCATTAACCGAACCTATATGAAGTTCAATCAGGATTATTTGCCCACCCTTGCCGCAGGCGACGTGCTTATAAAAGCAGAGCTCAAGATCTGGCGAACCAACTATAACGGCAGCGGATATGCCGAGCTTCACGATATCAAATCGACATTTACATATAACAGAGTAAACTGGAACAATAAACCGGAGCACGAAGCGGCGATAATCGACAGCTGTGAAATGACAGCACCGGAATATTACTATTTCGACCTTACAAGCCTTGTAAACAAATGGTATGAATCCGAAGACAATAACCGTGGCTTTATGCTTAAATACAGCAACGAGGAATCCGGCAATTACGCTACCTTCAGGTCGGCCGAATACGGAACCGAAAACCGCCGTCCGTGCATCTATTTTGCATACAGAAACGTAAGCGGACTTACGGATAATCCGAGCTATACCGTGGATATGGGCAGCGCGGGAACGGCATATATAAATCCCTATTCCGGAGATCTCACCATAATAAGAAACGACATCGGCTATGACGGAAATATCTTACCGGTTTCTATAAGTATGGTTTTCGGTAGCGGAATAAATTGGATAGCCTATAATATCGGCCAATATGTAAAAACCAATTACCACCAGCATATAACGCTAAAGACCATAGGTGGCGACGACTATATTGAATATATTGACGGCACCCACAGCAAACGGTATTTCGTGCTGCAACAATATAAGGTCGGCGACGTTACTAAGGGCATTTACGTTCCGGATAAATATTCCACAAGAATAACCGAAAATGAAAGTGGACTGTATGAGGCTGAGGCTTGGCCGAGTGAATACTTTGAAACGGTAACCTATGACGGCAAGACACATTATTGCTATCATTCCGACTCGGGATTGCGTTATATGTTCGATACCGACGCTTCGGGCAGACTTGTTGCAATAACGGATAAAAACTCCGAAAATTCACTTGCAGACGCAGCAACGTCGGATAATAAAATACAGATTCATTACAAAAACACTACCGGCTACGTTATTGACTGTATAATAGACGGCGCAGGCAGAATATACAAGTTCATCTATATCAGCGGTGCTGTACCAAGATTTACGGAAATACGTTATTTCGGTAATACCGTAGCTGATCATACACTAATTACCAATGATACGGAAGGCTATATTTCGAAAACCGCATATACTTTTAACGTGGCAAACAGCCCTCTTACTGCTTCCGGACCAAACGGTAACAGCGAATACAGCTTTTTCAGCTCAATAGTCTTTTACGGCAACAACACCTTTAAAGACAAAGACACCGGAGACAGTTATACCTTCACCTTTGACAATAAAAAGGTTTCGAGCGTTACCTATTACAGCGGTAATCAACAAAGCGAAGCAGACGAATGGATCGAGTTTAGTTATGAGCCATACAGAACAAAGTTGACCGATTCGAAGGGCAATATTTCCTATATGAATTTCGATTCAAGAGGAAATCTTATCTCATCCTCCGATGAGAACGGCAACGGCTATTTCTACGATTACGGCAGAGAATACGGCGAGGGCAGCATAAATAAGCTGACCTTATCCTCCCGCGTACAAAACCAGACGATAAATCTCTTAGCTGACCCGAGCTTTGAGAAAGGTTCTCATCCGTTTATCGGTGTAGCAGGTGTCGCAGACGTTGGAATGCGAACTTCGTCGGGTCGCAGCGGAAGCTTCGGCTTTATGATCGGCAGAGTTACCGACGGATTAACTCTCGAATCAACCTACAATCTCACCGTCCCTGCCAATAAGGCAACCGTAATAACCTTCTCCGCGTGGATAAAAACAGCAACCAATAATGTTAAAGCTTATATAGGCATTAAACCGTCAAGCGAGACAGAAGTAACCAAATCCGAGATAATAACAACCTCGGGTGAATGGAGCCGTGTAAAAGTAACCGCCGAGTACGATTCAACCACTTCGGGCACCGAAACGCTAACTCTTTATCTCGGTGCAACAGGCAAACCGGGCGTAGCCTATTTTGACGATCTGCAGGTAACAATCGGAGATAACGCCTCGCAAAGAGATAATATAATCTCAAACGGCGACTTCAATAACGGCATAACTAATTGGGAAGGCACCGCGCTTTCGGCCACATCGGTATCGGATAACACCTCCGACTACAGAGATGCAAACGCCCTCAAAATAGTGGGCGTGGTCAATGCAGAGAAGTTTGCCCGCCAGACTATCTCAGGTTCGGGCAAAGCAGGTGACACAATAACCTTCTCCGGCTGGGCAAAAGCAGATTCACTTCCCGTTTCCGAAAACACACCTCTTCGCTTCGGAATCCTCGTAGTATTCAACGATGCCGAAAACGATGCGGATAAAACCGCAGGCTACGTTTCATTTAACTCCTACGTAAACGATTGGCAATACGTTTACGGCACCGTAACCGCACAGAATAACTACACCTCCATAGATATTTACCTCTGCTATAACTACAACAGCAATACTGCCTATTTCGACGGCATTCAGGCATTCAAGGAAAAGGCGGGAACGATTTATAGCTACAACTCAGCAGGCTACGTTTCCGAGCAGACTACCTTCGACGATGAGACCTACAGCTACACCTATAACGAAGACGGCGAAGTAACCTCCGTTACCCGCAAGGTTAAAAAAGCAGACGGCACCGAAAAAACTCAGACCATCAATATAACCTCATCTAACGGCGATACCACGGGTGTTACTGTTACAGCCGATTCCGTTACCACCGATACCGAAACCGTATCGCGTGACATTTTCGGAAACACCTTACTCACCCGCACAACTCACACCAAGGGCGATACCGTTTACTATACCGAAACCCTAAACGAATACACCGAAAACGGCAACTATCTCACAAAGGTATTCGACGAGCTTCAGGAATCCCATACGGCATATAACTACGATCTCTCAACGGGACTTCTTACCTCTGCTACCGATAACGAAGGAAACACCGTAAGCTACAGTTATGATTCCAACCACCGCGTAACCTCTGTAACGGCAGGAAATAACTCGGTAAATTACGAGTATGATCTTGCGGGCAGACTCTCAAAGATTACGAGCCTTAACGGCGTTGAATACGGCTTTGACTACAATGAGTACGGCCAAACCCGTACAGTCTCCGTTGGCGGCACCGTCCTTGTTACCAACGAATATAAGGATATCTTACATAACGGCGTATTAGATAATGCTGTTTACGGAAACGGTTACACCGTCCGTTACGAATACGGAAACCAAGATACCAACGTCGCAGGCGGCGTGGAGAATGACAGCGTTACCGCCATCTTCGTAAATGATGCCACCGACGCTCGCTATGAATTCACCTACGATAGCCTTGGCAGACTTATTGAAACAATAGATAACGGTAACAGCTTAAAGACTAACTATTATTATAACTACGACGGCGACCTCGCCGCAATGCAGGTTTCCTCGCTTTCGGGAACGGGCTACAGCTACGGCGTTACCCAGACCTTCGACAGCGAAAACCGCCTTATAAAGCAAACCCGTGTTATAACCATAGGCACAGGCACAAGCGCAAAGACGACTGAAGCAGTTACCGAATACACCTATGAGGACGGCGAAAACGAAGACGGCACCGTTACCGTGAAATTTACTGAGGGCGAAGAAGAAAACAAAAGAACCTACCTTGCCCATTCGAGCGCCGATGCAATGGGAAGAAATTCGGGCAAGACCCTTATAAAGCAAACAGGCGAAAATGCTGTAACTCTTCTCGAATACCTCTTTAAATACCGCACCAAGCTCGTAAACGGCACGTTGCTCCAATCGGGTATAGTTTCGAATTTCAAAATCAATATTCTCGGCACGCAGTTTAAGAATTTCAGCTATACCTACGATTACAACGGAAATATTACCTCTATAAGCGACGGCACGAGCACCGCAAGCTACGTGTATGATTCTTTGGGTCAGCTCATAAGAGAAAACAACGGCTTCATAGGTAAAACGATAACCTACACCTACGATGCCGGTGGAAATATTCTCTCAAAGAGTGAGTATGCCTACACAACCTCGGCAAGCCTCGGAACGCCCACTGCAACTATTTCTTACGGCTATTCTAACGATAATTGGAAGGACTTGCTTACTTCCTACAACGGACAGGCTATAACCTACGATGCAATAGGAAATCCCTTAAATTATATGGGAAGAACTATGACGTGGGAAGGCAGAAGGCTAATTTCCACCACCAAGAATGGTGCTTCAATACAGTATAAATATGATGACGGTGGTTTAAGGCTTTCCAAGCAGGATACCACAGGCACTACCCGTTATACCTATGATAACGGCAAAATAGTTCACCAATACACTGAGAATAACGGTGTAATAACTAACGAGCTTTTCTTCCGTTATGATGAAAACGGCGCACCTCTTTCGGTAAGCTATAACGGAACCGAATACTTCTACGTGCTGAATTTACAAGGCGACATAATAGCAATTATTGACAATTCAGGTGCTGTAGTAGTACAATATTCCTATGATAGTTGGGGTTACCACTCTTCTGATGATATTTCTGGCACAATGGCAAGCACCTTGGGAACCGTTAACCCCTTGCGCTACAGGGGCTATTACTACGACACCGATACGGGATTCTACTACTGCATCAGCAGATACTATGATCCTGAGGTGGGTAGATGGATTAACGCGGACAATGGCTTCTACTTTGAAAACGATGTAGATCCTATTAGTTTCAATCTTTTCGCATATTGTAAGAACAATCCGATTAACAGAGTGGATGCAACTGGAAATTGGTCAATATGGGCAACAATAGGTGTAGTTGTAGGAGCTGCAATATGCATAGCAGCAGTTACAGTTTTAACCTGTGGTGTTGGCACTGCAACTTTGGCTGGAGCTGTTGCTGTCGGTGCTGCCAAGGGCGCACTAATTGGAGCAACTGCTGGAACAATTGTTGGCGCAGGAATAGGATATGCCACAACGGGAACAGTAGAAGGACTGATTGAAGGAGCGGCAATTGGATTTGGAGTAGGGGCGGTTGTTGGTGCTGTTGCAGGAGCAAAAGCGGGCGCGAGTTCTTGGTATAACACTATGGCGCAAGAATTCACTAATGTGGGTTCAAACGAGGTGGTTTTAGGTAGATCTGGTACCTATGAAGCTGTTGCACAATCGAGAGGTTCAACTTATTTTCATACAACTGATGCTCGATGGACGGAAGTACACGATATGTTTGGTGTTGGTGATAAAGGTATGTGGAATATAAATAAAGCTTTTTTAAACCAACAGATTTCTGCCGGAAGCACTTTTGCACTGGCAAATAATCCTGCCATATCGGGAGGGTACTATTTTGTGAAAGAAGTTGCATATTTAGTGTCAAAAGGAATTTCAATGTTACCGATTTTTTAAAAGGAGATAGTAAATGAACTATAAGACAGCAAAAGAAATATATTTTAATAATTTTGGTAATTTCCTAACGATGAAACGAAACGGAGAATACCACGACTACATAAAAAAGAAAGTTTCTGGTGAAATAGAGTATCAATGGAGCATCGAAATTAAGAATAATCTTATTGATGATATTATCAACAAAGGTGAGTTCTTTAAAATTGTACCTCTATCTCGCATTAATTTGCCCGAAAATGAAATTATAGAGGCATTTAAGCTGTTATCGTTACAATGTCCAAAGGTTGAAATTAGAGAAACACTAAATAAATTACAAAATCTTATATCACCCAACATATATGAACAGCTTATGGCCGTGCTATACTACTGTTGAAATATTAATAGGAGTGTAATAAAATGTTTGGTATTATCAGAATAATTATTGGCTGTGTTTTTTTTGCGATTACGGCCGTAGTAATAATAAAATCCAATGTAATTCGTAAGCGTATGTTACGGTTGGAACCAAATGTCAAATGAAATTTTGTATTGGACAGGGAATTAATTTGAGGTGATTGAAATGGGAATGTGGGGATTTGAATTATATCAAAATGATACATCACTGGATGTTAAAAATGAATTTAAAGAATTGTTCAACGCCGGCAAAAATGCACAATATATCACCGACAAATTAACACAAGATTATAATAGCATAATGGGTGACATCAATGAAGAACCGTTGTTTTGGTGGGCGCTGGCTGAAACACAATGGGATTTAGGCGTACTTTTACCTTATGTTAAAGAAAAAGCTCTTTATTGGATTGATAAAGACAATAATATATCTGCAAATCAAATAACAGATATATCTACAAAAGTGAAAAGAAAAAAGGCTCTTGATAATTTACAAGCAAAACTTCTTTCACCTCATTGTCCAGCAAAAAAGAAGCCAAAGAAAAAAATATACAAATGCCAATGGAAAGTTGGAGATGTCTTTGCGTATCAACTGGAAAGCGATTTATCAAAAGAAAGAGGCCTCTATGGTCGATATTTTTTGATCCAAAAAATTGACGAGGGCGTATGGCATCCTGGACACATAATACCAATTATATATGTTAAAATAACTAACGGCAGCACTCTTCCGTCAACTATAGAAGAATATAACCGATTGGAATATGTCCAGACTTGGTTCACAAAATATGAGGAACGCTTTTTACCAATTGATATGAAACGTCCGCGAGAAGATATAGCTGAAAAAGCCAAGAAAAATTATGAAGTAGATGAATATGGTTTTTTGCCACAGTATAGAGCAATATTACTTAATATTTCGAAAAATAGCATCCCTGAAAAATTGATTTATGTAGGGAATTTTGCGAATGCTGCTTACCCGCAAAAAGAATTTATTCCTCATTCACAAGAAAATATTGTTGCTGTTTCGTGGAAACAATATGATGAAACATTTGAAACAAAAATGATTAAGCGATATTGCGGACACAATCTTAGAGAACTCAGTATTTATAAGAAAAGCATTTAAAGTACAATTTAAACCCGCACAATAAACAGGAGGGCGAATTATGAGAAAAGCGATAAAATATATTTATGATGCCAGTCCGTTCTATGTTCATTGGAAAAAACATTTCTGCCCCAAGTGCGGAAACAGATTAGAATTACGGTACACCAAAAAAATTGTAAATTCCAAATCTCCAGAAGCAAAAGATTATGATTTTTCAGTAGGTGATACATTTTTTGTGGGTGATGTTGAATTTAGAACAAGACATTTTTACTGTGCAAACTGTCGCCTTGATTTTTCTTTTAATGAAATAAAAAAACACGAGAAAGGCATACAAAAATAAAAATACTTAACGTGGGGACAAGAGTATTGTATATCTTTGCACTAGATAGATTTACAATATCAATGGCAACATAAGACAGCCAATAAATTGTATAATAAACCTCCAAAGCAAACTAATAGATAAGAGCCCTGCTGAAAAGCAAGGCTCTTTCTTTGTGCTGTAAAGCTAATTTTTTCTTTTTTAAAATCAGCGCAATTCGAGCTAATTTTTTATTTATATTTCTTCCAATCCAACGCCTGCCCGCAACGGTCGCAATTTCAAGCCAACACCAACTAAAACCCTCGGTTTTTTATTTGCTTTTTTGAAATTTTACTCATTATATATTTTTACAAATTTTTCAAAACTTGTTGAATTTTGGAGAATATTGTGGTAAAATAATTATGCCAAACTAATTTAATATATAAAGTGGTGTTTTTATATCCAAGGGGATATTGTGCCATTTTTCAGTTTCCGTATGAATTTGATAAAAATGCAAATTCCATTATAACGGAACTGGGTAACACCATTTTGTATAATTAGTTTGGCGACTATCGGAGTTTGTATTTTTTATGCGGTTACTTCGGTAGCCGCATTTTTTTATTTTATTGGAGGTGATTTTATGGCACAGATTGCGGATATTATTAAGTATGAGGGGGATAATAGTACATTTATTTGGAAACATCCAAATGAAGATTTCAACAGCCTTACTCAGCTTATCGTACACGAATCACAGGAAGTTATCTTCTTTATGAACGGGCAGGCTCTTGATTTGTTTGGACCGGGTCGTTACACGCTCGAAACGCAGAATATCCCCAAAATAGGCAAACCTCGTTTTATAAACGGCGGTCCCTAGATGCAAATAGCTTATAATAAACTTTTCTTTGCGGTTGCAAATCAACAATTTTTAAAATATTTTTATTTACATAAACCTACCTTTATTTTACCTCACTTGACACCTTGGATAAAAATTAAAATACAGAAAGGAATATAGCAATGAAAAAACGAATCAGCGCAATACTCCTCACCGTCGTTATGATTATCGGCTGTCTCGGAATGCTCGCATCCTGCGGCGAACCCGAAATTCAGTCTGAAGTTATCGACGGCAAATACTCCCCCACCGTTAAGGTAACCTGGGCGTATCCCTTCGTCGGCTCGGGTCAGGAAGCCGTTGACCATCACAAGGATGCAGACGGCAACCCCGACTGGACCACGGGAGATACCTCGTGGACCAGACTTGCAAAGTCCAACTACGGTATCGACCTTAAGCTTGAGTGGGAAATTCACGAAAGCGGATCTTATATACAGAAGCTCGATAACGCCATCTTGCTCGGCGAGATTCCCGACTACGTAAACTGCCTTTACGACACAATTGCAATCAACTACGTAAGTAAGCTTTACAATGCCGACCTCATTCAGCCTATCGACGAAATGATAGAGCTCTATGCCTGTGAGGATTATAAGGACGCCATCGAGCTCGTAGGCGATCAGGTATTCTATTCCGCAACCTTCGGCGGCGAGATCTACGCTCTTCCCCACATCGTTGTCGGTAACTCCAAAAACGTTGTATGGTGGATCCGTCAGGATTGGCTCGATGCCGTAAACAAGAGCGTTCCCGATAATTGGGATGATTTCAAGGACGTTATGATTGCCTTTGCAAATCAGGATCCCGACGGCAATAATATTGACGACACCTATGGCCTCGGCCTCAACCTCCTCGATGCAGGCGCACTCAACAACATGATATTCAACACCTTCGGCGCCTTCCCCGATCAGTGGGTACTTAACGAGGATACCGGTAAGCTTGAGTACGGCTCTATCCAGCCCGAAATGAAAACTGCTCTTGCAGAGCTCCGCAACCTTTACGCCGCAGGCGGTATCTACCCCATAACCGAGGATGAGAATGCGCTTTACGCAGGCTATAACGGTGTTTTGCAGGGAAAAGCAGGCTGTATTGAGGGTACCACCAACTACGTGAACGTATTTAAGAACCTTAAGAGACAGAACAGCGAGTTCGAAATGACCTCCTTCACCCTCTTTTCGGCAGACGGCTCCGATCCCGTTATCAGCTCTTCGCTTAACACCTTCCGTCAGTATGTTGTAAGCAAGGAATGCAAATATCCCGCAGTTTCCGTTCTTCTTATGAATATGTACTGCGAGATCGAAGCAGCAGCTGAAGACGATATTGCAATTCAGGCAGAGTATATGTACTCTATGGACGGTACCACTCACTACTACAACCTTGCTCCCGCAATCACCCAGAGAACCACCGGCGATAACTCTGGCATTGCAGAGAGAATCAAGGAAGCTCTCGAAACCGGCGACGAGTCAGTTTTGAAGGCAGGACAGGACAGACAGGTTTACGATAACGTTAAGAATTACCTCGACACCGGTAACATAAACAACTGGTACTGGGAGAGAATGTACGGCATCGACGGCGCAAACCTTAAGGTTGCAGAAGCAGGTCACGACAGATTTACAACCCTTTATCAGGGAGCTGACACCGAAAGTATGCTCGAATTCAACACAAATCTCAAGGGTATGCTTACCGTTGGCTTTGCTCAGATAATCATCGGCGAGATGGAGCTCGATTACTTCGACGTTCTCGTTGAAGAGTATTATAATCAGGGCGGCACTGAAATTACCGCAGACGTAAATGCTTGGTATGAGGAAATGATTGGTTAAAATTAAATCTATCAACCAAAGCCCAGAACAATCATAAAACAAAAAGCCTGCATTGAAGCATCATTAAAAAAGTAGAAAAAAATATTTACAAATATTTGATAATAGCGAATAAAAACATAAGGGACTATTGATTTGTCGTTTTATAGTATAAAACACGAAAAAACTTCAAAATGATTGAGTTGGACGTTTTGTTGTGATTAAGTGTAAAACATTTGTATTATAAAGAAATCAATAGGATGTTAAAAGCAAAAAAATATTAATTCGAAAGGAAAATGAACAAATGAAAAAAACATTGTCAATCATCCTAGCACTTTCCCTTGTCATCTCCGCATTCGCGGCATTTACCTTTGTAGGTTCTACCGCAAAGGCAGACGCGGAAATCCCTTACATCGCACCTGAAAACGCACCCACCATTGACGGAACCATCACTGACGGTGAATGGGCAAACGCAAAGAAGTTTACAATCGACGAATCCACTCCCGGATTCAGAGTAGGCTCCGTTCCTTTTGTGACCGATTATTACTATTTCTGGAACGAAAACGGTCTTTATGTTTACGCTGACGTCAAGGATAACAATCTCGACCCCAACGTTTACACAAATACTCAGCCTCTTAATGGAACCGATGCTATTCAGATTGAATTCGATCCTTTGAACAAAAAGACAAACGGTTACACCGATTCTTACATCTTTGACTTTGTTCCTCAGTCTAACACCACCGATAACCACGCTATCTGGTACGAGCACTGCCAGTACGCTACCGGTGCAGTGGAAAACATTATTGACATTCAGGCTACCATCAATGCTGACGGCTACGTTTTGGAAATCCTCATCAAATGGGACGCTCTCAGAAAGAAGAACGAAAATTTCGTTGTCAAGAGCGGTTTGAAGATGGGCTTTGGTAACATCATTATGAACGTTGAGTCCGGCGGTCTTTATGCTGATTACGATGAAATCTGCAACGCTGCAAAATTCAACACTCTCGTTCTCGTTGGCGGTGAAGGCGTTGAGGTAAATCCTCCCTCATCAAGTGAGCCCGCTCCCTCCGAGCCCGAGTCCTCAACCACTGTAAATCCCCCTGCAGAAAATAAGGGCGGTTGTGGAAATAAAGCATAAAAATATTAAAACCGAAAGGAAGAAAAACAAATGAAAAAAATCTTGACACTCGCAATCGCACTTACCCTTGTATTTGCACTTGCTGTTTCTGCAAGCGCAGTTCTCCCCTCAGGTTGGGTTACCGTAACCGGCACCACCGATGATATGCACAAAATCAATGCAGACGGTTCTCTCTCAATGAATTGGGGCAATCCCGCAGACTTTGCAAACCTCACCGTAGGTTACGACGTTTCTGCATTCAACAACAACTACACCGCTACCGTTGAAGTTTACGTTCCCGAAAAGACCCTCGCAGGCGGCGCTTATGTTACCGGTGCTCCCGTTATCTCGGTTAAGGCTACTAATCCCGCAACAAATATGTGGCTTTTAGGTATGGCCCTCAAGCTCATTAACTATGAAGGACATCCGGCAGGCACTCCCGATAATTATGCAAACTGGGGTAACACCTACGCAGTAATAGAGTGCTTTGACAGCACCGCTTCCGTTACGGCTTCTTGCGCATCTTACGCAGATCTCGGAATCAAAGCAGGTCAGTGGAACACCGTTAAGGTTATAGTTGAAGACAACTACGTTACCTATATGGTAAACGATCAGATCGCTATCGACGGTGTAGCTGCTACCTCGAACGGTAACTTCTTCTGTCTTGCAAATAACGGCGACGGCGGTCAGCCTTCCTTCAGAAACCTCGTTATCAAATCCAACAACGGTTCTGTTGCAGATGTTACCGCATTTACCGTTTCCAACGCAGGCCCCGCTGACATCGAAGTAGTTGCTATCGTAGGCGCAATGATCGTTGCTCTTATGGCAGCAGCATTCGTTGTAAAAGCTCGCAAAGCATAATTTCGCTCTAAACAATCCAACTCATACATTTTTCTTTGTTCCTGGAAAAAATGTTTTTGGAGAAGCCCTTGCTTATTTATTGAGCAAGGGCTTTTCCTTTGCAAAAAGTTAAGGCTCTTGCTATTCAAACGTTAAACGGCCTCACCTGAATTAATAGGCAAGGCCGTTTAACACGCTTAAGGCGCGAGTGTGGACGATGCGCGGAAACACCATCGCACAATTAAGAAAGAAGCGCGTGACGGGATGGAAATAACCGTCAATCGCATAAATATTATACAGGAAAAATTTGGTAAAATCAAGTTAAATCGTTCGACAAAACTTGACAATGAAAGTTACAAAAAGTCAATAGAGTACATCATTTCAGTTTACCTACTCACTCAGCCACTGAGAGAATAACGTGCATTCGCCCGTCGGAATGATACTGAACCTCAACGGTTTCAAGCTCATTTACGTCGGTTTCTTCGATGAGGATTCCGGTGTCCTCGGGGAGAGTGGTGATGATTGCCAAGAGTTCTTTGATTGTCATTGACTTTTGCGGTCCTTTCGTGTATAATAGGTGTAACCTATGAGCACATAATACCAAAAATGTAAATTAAATGCAATAATCAAATTTGCAAAGGTGAAATCGAGATTGCATTTGCGGAATCGAACTTGAAAAATGAAGCTTCGAGGTTGCAAAATCAGGTTATCAAATTTGCAAAAGCGGTTCTCGAATTTGATATTTTTGAGCTCTAAAACTACATTTTCGCTATCGAAAATGTAGGGTGCAAAATTGGTAGCGTGCTTTGGTTAACTTTGATAATATTATAAAAAATAAATACTGCAATGAACTGCAATTTTTAATATTACAAAAGAAGGGTCTAAACACAAAAAGGAAGGATGAAGAATAATGGATGATTGTATGGATATATTATTTAGAAGAACAGACTCACTGGACTATACTGTAATATATAATATAAGAATCAAAAACGAGTTACTTGAACAGATTAATAAGCAGGTAGGAATAAATAATAAAGATTTTAGTGATGTATTAAATGAATTGTTGGAAAGGGCTTTAAAAAGCCTTAAATAATCATAGCAATTAAATAAATTACAGAGCCCTTGAGCCAATAACCTTAACTGGTTGTTGGCTCTTTTTTATTTGGAGGTAAATATGGATAAAACTTCAATCGCAAAATTAAAGAAAGACTTACTTCAGAAGAAATCCCACGACATTTTCAAAAACGTGGAGGCCCTTTTTGATCTTGCCTACAGCACACAGGACTTGGACCTATGCTTTAAGGTGCGAAAGATCTGCGCAGAAAAATCACAAAAATTTAAAAATGACCGTCCCGAACACGCAGAGAATTACCGCCAGTTATATAAGAAAACGCTCCTTATGGCAGCTCCCACAGACTTTGATAGCTACTGCCAGTATTTAGAGTGGAATAGAGCAGCAAACAAAAGGTTCTATTTGCCCCGCCGTAAACAACTTAAAGTGGTAGCAGATGCACTGCAGGAGCTTGCGGAAGGTAAACTTGAAGTGCTTGCAATCTCAATGCCGCCCGGTGTGGGTAAAACAACCCTTGCAATCTTCTTTCTTACGTGGCTTGCAGGAAAATACCCGGATAAACCAATGCTAACGGGAAGCCACAGTAACAGCTTCCTTCGTGGTGTTTATGATGAGTGCTTAAGAATACTCGGAAAAGAAAGCGAATATTTATGGCACGACGTATTCAGAGATATTGAAATTGAGAGAACCAATGCCGCAGATCTTGCAATAGATATTGGTACCCCTAAGAGATTTGCAACGCTGCAGTTTACATCGGTTGGTAGCGGAAATGCAGGTAAAGTAAGAGCTGAAGGACTTCTTTACTGTGATGACCTTGTTAGCGGTATCGAGCAAGCACTAAGCAAAGAGCGTTTAGATAAACTGTGGGAGCAGTACACCACAGACCTTAGACAGAGAAAAATAGGCCACTGCAGAGAATTACATATTGCTACCCGTTGGTCCGTTCACGACGTTATTGGTAGGCTTGAAGTCAAATATATTGACAGCGATAAAGCAAAATTCATTGTAATGCCCGCCCTTGACGATAACGACGAAAGCAACTTTGATTACTCTAACGGTGTGGGCTTTTCTACAAACTTTTACCACGATATGAGAGACACAATGGACGATGCAAGCTGGAAAGCCCTTTATATGAATGAGCCTATTGAAAGAGAGGGTTTACTCTACCCTGAAGATGAACTCAGAAGATATTTTGAACTTCCGGATAAGGACCCCGATGGCATAATAAGTATATGCGACACCAAGGATAAAGGAAAAGACTACGCCTTTATGCCTGTTGCATATATCTACGGAAATGATTATTACATTGCCGACTGTGTTTGCGATAACGGACTCCCTGAAGTTGTGGAACCCCGTATTACAAACTGCTTAATTCAGAATAAGGTCCAAATGTCACGATTTGAACATAATAACGCCGGCGGTAGAGTTGCAAAGGATATTCAGACTGAAGTTAAAAAGCTCGGCGGCATAACCAAGATAACCACAAAGTTCACTACCTCAAACAAGGAAACCAAGATAATCTTGAACTCAGCTTGGGTAAAAGAACACTGCCTATTTAAAGATAACTCGCAGTACAAGAAAAAAGACGACTACGGCAGGATGATAGATATGCTATGCACCTACACTGTTGCAGGTAAGAACAAGCACGACGACGTTCCCGACGGTATGGCAATGCTTGCTGAGTATGCAGCATCACTTGTGGGGAATAAGGTGGAGATCTTTCAGAGGTATTTTTAAGCATAAAAAGAGCCCATAACCGGTTTAAGGTTATGGGCTCTAATGCACTGAAATAATATTATTTAATTATTACGAACAACTTATTTTGTGATTATTACCGAACTGCGTCCAATCCTATTCCCCTCATCATCGTAAAAAAACACTTGAATTATTCCGCTATCTCCATATTCCGGGTCAATATAGATTCCATCAGCCCAATAAAAGCATCCAGTCCAACCATCATAACTGAGATCATCAAAAGTAAAATTGATAGTTTCACCATCTGGGAGCGTTCCAGAAACTCTAATTCTCGTAGTATCTCCCGGCGCTCCGCCAGTCACCTTAATATGACAATAGACGGCGTTATATTTACTAATTGAAGATTGATATGTTGTACTATATTCGTCGGAATTCCAACCAAGAACTGTGACCTTCCAAGCATACGATTCATTAACGCTTTTTATCAATGGCGGCAAAACGCACAAAACGGCAAGTACCACACACCCTACAATGATTGCGATTTTCGAAATTTTCTTTTTACGAATTTTCGCTTCTGTTTCTTGCTCACAAGTCTTTAATTTTTCATCTTGATTTTGTACTACTCTTGTCTCGATAGAAATTTCTGCAGGTGTTTCCTCTTTAATTGGAGGTATAACTGCCTTTTCTCCGCATTTATGGCAAAATGCACTATCAGACATTAATTCAGTACCGCACTTGCGACAATAAGCAATTTTTATATTTTGCTCGTTTTTTGCTGTGTTTGCTATCCCGGCAGCATCGACTGAAACAGAACCATCTAACGCCAAATCACTTAATGGTGTTCCCCACTGCTGGGGCGGATCATTAGGGTCTGATATTTGCGGAGGCCTATTTGTGTTAGGACGCGAAACTACTGTTGCTCTATGTGTAGAAGCATTCTCGTTCTTGTCATTTTTTTTATTCGTTAAAATTGCACGATTGATCCAATAACATAGCACTGCCGGGGCAGCTTTCCAAACAACATTACCATCAGACATCTCAATCGTTAAAAGCATAAAAGCTGCGCCTATTATAATCGAATTCCACAATGCAATTTTATGAGCTCGCTTTTCGTCAAACCTTCCTTGATTAACTGCAAGATAAACAAGAGGTATTACCATATATGCTGCAGCGGTTATTATAATATCCAAAAATATTTCCATATTATAAACCCTTCTTTTGTAAATTTTTAAATATTATACTACTTTTACAACTGATTGTCAAATTATTCCATAAAGGGTGGTTTTCCACAACATATTGTGTTTGCTGTTGTTACATACACTACATATAGTGTATAACCTATTGACAAATACCAAATATTGTGATATAATTAACACATAAAATAAAGCTTGCTACATTTTCTTTTTTCGCCGCCGTACTTCCGAGGCGGTAATATCGGAAGCTCCTTTTAAAAAGAGGGATTATTATGATAGTGAAGGTACATTGTCCCCGTTGTGGGAAATGGTTGTTTTCAACGGAAACGACCACAAAAGGCACAATCTACGTGTGGTGTAGATGCTGCAAGGAAGAAGTAAAAATAAATATAAAGAGCCAATGAGCCAAAACATCTTCGGGTGTTATGGCTCATTTTGTTTTTAGGAGTGTTTTTATGGAATTAAGAGGTCGCAGAGAAATCTTTACAGACGTAAAAGAAATAACAAACGAGAATATTGGGGACATATTACGAGAAGCGTTTTCTATACATAACCTTAATGCCGCCGAGATTAAATATCTGCAGGATTACGAAAAAGGCAAACAGCCAATATTAGAGCGTGTAAAAGAAGTACGCCCTGAAATTAACTTTAAGACGGTGGAAAACCACGCGGCAGAAATTACGGCGTTTAAAGTGGGTTACGTTTTCGGATCTCCCATAACATTTGTTCAGAGAGCAAATAACGATACCGCCAGTAATGTGGGCGATACCGATGATAAGAACATAGCCGCACTTAACGAAATGATGTTTGAGGAAGGCAAAGCGGTACAGGATCAAGCACTTGGTAAAGATCTTGCTGTTTGTGGAGTTGGTTACCGTATTGTGCTGCCTAAAGAAAAGGTTGTAGGCACCTCCGTCTTTGATATGGTCCGCTTAAACCCCACTACATCATTTGTGGTGAAATTTAACGATATATATAAACGCCCTGCAATAGGAGTTTCTTATGTGGTATTACAAGATACCTACACAATAAGAGTTGGGGCCTATACAAACAAATGGTATTACGAGCTTGAAGGAAATACCCTTGGAGATTTCAAGGTTCTTTCCATTAAGCCTAATAGAATGGGCATTATCCCCATAATAGAATACAAAAACGATAACGAGCGTATGGGTTGCTTTGAGAGAGTGTTACCGCTCCTTGATGCCCTGAATACTGCAACTTCAGATAGACTTAACGGTTTGGCACAGTTCGTACAGTCAATTTTATGGATGAATAACTGCGATATAGACACCGAGCAGATGGAGCAGCTTAAAGATAAGCTTGGACTTCTTACTAAAAGCGAACCGGGAAACCCTGCAAGTGTGCAGTATCTTACGGCAACACTAGACCAAGCGCAGACGCAGACCCTAATAGATTACCTATATACGCAGATACTTCAAATTGCAGGTGTACCGGGTAGAGAGCAAGCCACCGGTGGAAATACAGGACAGGCCATAATGCTTTCTAACGGCTGGCAGATAGCAGAAAACCACGCAAGAAGTATGGAGCAGACCTTTACCGAAAGTGAAAGAGAAATGCTTAAAGTGGTACTGAAAATAATAGGCATTGTATCACCGGATAAGCTTTCTAAACTTAGGCTTTCAGATATAGACGTTAAGTTTAGCCGTAACAGAACGGATAGCTTGCTTGTTAAAACTCAGGGTCTTATGAATCAGTTACAGGCAGGCATTCACCCGTTAATAGCTATTACAAACTGTGGACTTTATTCAGATCCTCAGAGTGTGTGGAACGATAGCCGCGAATATTTAGGTAAGTGGCTATATGAAGCGGAAGGAGAGGAAGAAGATGAAAAGAACACCGTACAAGATAGCAGACGAAGCGGCGGCGAAGATAATCACGAAGCTAAAAAAAGAGTTTCGACATAATAGGCTGGCACTGTTTGATGAAATGAACGTAATACAAACAAAAAAACACGTTCATAAGCTATATGACAAAATCTTCAAGACCGCAAAACAAGAGTTTTTAAAGGTGTTAAACGAAATATCTGAAGAAATATACGATGAAGCTTTAGCTCTTGGATTTGACGGAGATATTCGGGACCTAGACGAAGCTTGGATTGAGGAATTCTTCGATGAATATAACCCCGTTACCAAATACGTCTTTTCAAACGAGATAGGCCGTAAAGAGTCAAGGCTTTTTGAAAGTTTGGTAGCCAGCACTTTTGAACGCACTCAGAGCTATAAGACGGCGGAAAACCTACTGAAACGCCAAATAAAGCAATACGCCATTGAGCTTGAAGATTCCGTTACAAGAGAAGTATTCAAAGCCGTTGGCGTTGAAAAAGTAAAGTGGGTTTCCGAACAGGACCACAAAACCTGCGGTGTATGCGCAGAGCTTGACGGTGAGGTTTTTAAACTCAAAGACGCTCCCCCGAAGCAACACTACAACTGTAGGTGCTATTTAATACCAGTAAAATAAGGCAGAGAAGCCACAAAAACACATAAACAGAGAGAACTGTAAACACAGGAGGTAAATTATTCTATGGCAGATTTAAAATCTTTACTTGGGGACAAGTACAAAGAAGGTATGACAATTGAGGAAGTAATGAAACTTGAGGTAGATATGCCTAAAAATGATACGGCATACGAAAATCTCAAAAGAAGGTTTGACGAGGTAGCTTCTGAGGCGGCAAACTTCAAAAAACAGTTAAGAGCGAATATGTCAGAAGCAGAGGCAAAGGCTGCGGCAGATGCTGAGAGATACGCCAATATGGAGGCAGAACTTGAAAAGCTAAAGGCAGATAAAGCTATAGCAGAAAACGCCAAAGGGTTAATCTCCATCGGCTATGATGAGGCTTTAGCTACTGAGGTTGCCACAGCACTTTACAAAGGTGATGCAGCTACTGTAATAAAAGCACAGGCTAAATTTGTGGACGCACAGAAGAAAGCAGTGCTTGCAGAAGCAGTAAAAGAAACACCTGCTCCCCCTGCATCGTGGAGTGCAAACGATGCAATTATGACAAAAGAAAAATTCAGAGAAATGACACCTATGGAGAGGTTTGAATTTTCTCAGAAAAACCCTGAAGAATACAAAAAGATTTATGGAGGTAATTAATAATGGCACACGTTATTTATGATAACTTTTATCTATCCAACGAGGTAGAGGACCAGTACAATTCACACCTTAGCTTACAGCAGTTCTGTAATGTGGATAACAGTCTTGTAGGCACAGCAGGAATGCTTAGGAAAATTAACGTCTATAGAGCAACTGACGGAACTCAGAAGCTTGCAATGGGGGAAGGTAACACTAAGAGCATAGAAGTATCATATACTGAAGAAGAATACAGGATCTTACTTGCTCAGAACAGATTTGAATACTACGATGAGCAGGCAATGATAGATCCTATGTTAGTTCCTGTAGGTACAAGACATATGGGAACAGATATGTTCAATACGGTAAATGCAGATATATTTGCAGAGTTCAATAAGGCAACTCTTACAACTGCACCTACCGCTTTTGACTTCGCAGCCTTTGTAGATGCACAGGCAGTTCTTAACCTTGAGAATCTTGAAAACGTATCTATTTTCGGATTCGTATCTCCTGCAGATATGGCGGCTCTTAGAAAGAACCTGAAAGACGATCTTAAATACGTTGAAGCGTTTGTAAAGAGTGGCTACGTAGGAACTGTAGCCGGTATAAATCTTTATACTAAGAAGGACGCAGATCCCGGTACTATAATCATAGCTACTAAGGACGCAGTAACGCTTTTCAATAAGAGAGGCACAGAGGTTGAACAGCCTCCTAGAGATTCAAGTGACGCAAATATCCGTAAAAATACCATCATTTCAAGAAAATACTACCTTGCAGCACTTACAGATGCTACTAAGGCAGTAAAGATGGTAAAAGCATAATTTTGTTTAAAGGTGGTGGGATAAAATGACACAGCTTGAACGCTTAAAGATAAGGATCACAGAAAACATAAATGATATAGAGCTGGAGGATATATTGGAGAGCGCAAAGGCGGTTATTTTATCCCGCCGCTTTCCATTTAAAGATCCGCCCGATGAGCTTGAAAGCAGATATATGGACTTACAAATCCGTATAGCTGTTGAAATGATAGCAAAACGTGGTGCTGAAGGTGAATTCGAGCACAGTGAAAATGGTGTAAACCGTAAATATTCAAGTGCGGGTATATCTGAGGAACTACTTAGAGAAATAACCCCGAAAGCGGGTGTTGTATGAGAGATTTAAAGAAAAACCAACAGACAATTTGGTATTCCCTTTTAAATATTTCCATAGACCAAGATGAATGGGGCAACACCGCAGATATTAAGGGGTATAGTGAACCTCAGAAAACCGAAATGGTATTATCGGCAAATAAGGGTGAAGCTTCAGCTCAAAGCTTTGGAGCAGACCTTAACTATGATAGAGAAATGTCAACCCACGATATGACGTGCCCTATTGATGAATACACTCATTTGTGGTTGGACGGTAGAAATACCGCCGACACACATAATTACGAGGTAGCAGCAGTAAGCCGTTCCCTTAACTGTATAAGATACGCCATAAGGCGGGTGAACGTATCGTGAAGACAATAACCGTAAGCCTTGACCCTCAGGGTATCGCAAACGCCATAAAGGAACTACAGCAATACAAAAAGGACGTAGAGCGTAAAACTCAACTGTTAGTTCAAAGATTAACAGACCTAGGTGCAGAGGTAGCTCGTGTGAAAATAGTTAGTATGGGCGCTTACTATTCCGGAGAACTCCTTTCGGGAGTGGACGGATATTTTTCACCGCTACTTAATACCGGGTTTGTAAGAGTTACAAGCGATCACGTTGCCTTTGTGGAGTTTGGTACCGGTGTTAAAGGTCAGAATTCACCCCACAAAAACGGTGAATATTTAGCAAAAGCTGCGTGGCAGTATGCCTCAGGACCGAAGATATTTACCACAAAAAACGGCAGAGTCGGCTGGATCTACCCTACCGATGACGGAGGGTATAGGTTCACAGAAGGTATGGTAAGCCGTCCGTTTATGTATGAAACGGCGCTAGAGATACAAAGAGAATTTCCTAGACTTGCAAAGGAGGTGTTCAGCTCGTGATAGATAAAGAAAATGAAGTTTTTAATGCAGTGGCAAAGGCTCTCAGAGAAAACTTTAAAAATATTTATATTATCGGTGCTGAATTAACATCCTCGCCGCCGAAATTCCCTGCAGTATCTTTTGTGCAGACAAATAACGCCATACGCTCGGAATATTCCACCTTTAATAACCTTGAAAGTGTAATAACCGAGGACTATAAGGCGGAGGTTTGCAGTAACCTTGAAAAAGGAAAAGAGCAAGAAACAAAAGCAATAACAGCAGTTATTTCAGACGTTATGAGTGGATTTGGATATGAAAGAACATTTTGTGAAATTGTTCCTAACACAGATACTACAATAAACCGCAGAATGTCAAGATACAGAAAAAATAACGTAATTTAATGGAGGTATAAAAATATGGGCATTGCATTATCTACTGCGGGCGTAACCGTTGGTTATGCCGTAGAAACTACAGCAAAAACAAGACCTACTACGGGCTATACCGTTATTCCGGATATAAAAGAAGTACCGGAAATGAACCCTGAGCCTGAAACGCTGGAAACCACAACCCTTGCCGAAACCGAGTATAAGACCTACATAGAAGGCCTTAAAGATTTAGGCGGCGCACTTAGTTTCCTTGCAAACTACACGACAGAGCTTGAAACAGCGTGGGGAGAGCTTGTAGAAGAATACAAAACAGCGGAAACTTCAGGAAAAGCTGTTTGGTTTGAGGTAAAACATCCGAAGCTGCCTAAGGCGGTATATTTCACCGGGCAGCCTTCAGCAATGGGACTACCTGCAATGAGTGTAAACTCGGTATTGGAAACTAATTTGTATATTACCCCTACAAACGCACCTGCGTGGGAAACTAAATCTAGTTAATTTTAGGAGGACAAACCGATGGCCAAACAGTTAAATTTTGAGTATAAAGGCAAAGAATATACGCTGGAATATACGAGAGAAACGGTAAAACAGATGGAAAGAGAGGGTTTTGTTGCAAACGATATTATAACAAAACCTATGAATACTTTACCTAAGCTATTTGCCGGTGCATTCAAAGCACACCATAGATACGACATAAAACAGAAAGAAATTGACGGAATTTTCGAGCTTTTCAAGAACAAACAGGCTCTTGTAGAAAAGCTTGCAGAAATGTATGCAGAGCCTATGGAAACCCTAATAGATGATGAAAGCATTGACGAGGGAAACGCGATAGCGTGGGATGCGAACTTCTAAAGGAAAGCGCTCCCACGCGAGAAAAGACAAACGCGGAAATATTTGAAGAAGCATTTCCGTTTTATCTTGCCATCGGTATGACCTATCGGGAGTATTGGGCGGGAGATCCGATTCTTGCCCGATACTACCGCAAGGCATATTTAATAAAGCAAGAAGAACAAAATAACGCTGCGTGGTTACAAGGAATGTATTTCTATGATGCACTTTCTACAGCATTACATAATGCACTCCGAGGAAAAACCACAACAGCAAGAGAATACGCAAAAGAACCGTATAGCTTTAAGCACAAAGCAAAGACTGAGGCTGAAAAAGCCAAAGAAGTTGAAATAGAGCAGCAGAAAGCGGCAGCTTGGATGGAAAACTTTGTGCGTATAAATAATAGTAAGAGCCGGAGCCATAGAGCCAGAGCCGAATAATAAAGGAGGGTCTGTCTATGGCTCTAACTATTGATCAACTTAATATCCAGATAACAGCCGAAAGTAAGGCGGCAACTGCTGCGGTAGATAACTTAATAGGCAGATTCAATAAGCTAAATAGTGTTTTAGGGGTATTTAATACGGCTGGCACCAAGGCTACAGGCTCTCTGAATAAAACTACAACTGCAGCAAATAAGACCACAAAAGGTATTAATAACTACGATAAATCTGCTAAAAATGCGAATAAGACCACTAAGAGCTTTTCAGATAGCCTTACTCAGAAGATCGCCAAATGGCACACTTTGTATGGTGCATTTAAGGCAGTAGCCAATATTATGGGAAATTGGTTTAACGAAAGTAACGACTATATTGAGACTTTAAACCTTTTTAACGTAACTATGGGAGATGCCGCAGAAGGAGCCTATGCCTATGCTGAGAGCGTACAGAAGCTAATTGGCATAGATATTGCTGAGTGGATGAACTACCAAGGTACCTTTAAACAGCTTACAAGTGGTTTCGGTGTAGCCACAGAGTCTGCAGATATTATGTCTCAGAACTTAACTCAGCTTTCTTACGATATGGCATCCTTCTTTAATACCGACGTAGAAACTGCCTTTGAAAAGTTATCTTCCGCAATGAGCGGACAGGTAAAAGGTCTTAGACAGTTCGGTATAGATACAACGGTGGCATCACTTCAGGAGTATGCACTTTCTAAAGGAATAGACGCTTCCGTAAGATCTATGACACAGGCTGAGAAATCGTTACTCAGATATAACTACATTATGGAGAAATCCATAACAATACAGGGAGATATGGCAAGAACGCTTGTAACTCCCGCAAACGCAATAAGAATATTAAAAGCACAGCTTACACAACTAGGGCGTGCTTTAGGTAATATAGTCAGCGTAATTGTTACACAGTTTATACCTTACGTTCAGGTTATGGTTGAGGGACTGACAGACGCTGCAAACGCTATAGCCAATTATTTCGGATTTGAGTTACCGAAAATAGATTATTCAGGACTTGGTGAAAATATGGGTGAAAGCTTTGATGATGCTGAAGATTCCCTTGACGGTGTTTCGGGTACCTTAAAAAAGATAAAGAAACAGCTTATGGGGTTTGATGAGCTTAACATTATCTCTAACCCTGAAGCAGACAGTGGAGCAGGAGCCGGTGGTGTTGGTGGCGGTGCTTTAGGGGATATGAAGCCCTTAGAGTATAACTTCCTTAAAGATATAAACGCAGGCGACGTTGAGGCACTTAAAGAAAAGATAAAGCAAACAATTGGTGAGATTTCAGCAATTGTTGGTGGCGCAATGCTTGCAATAGGTGCAATTCTTACATTCACCGGTGCAAACGTACCTTTAGGCCTTGGCCTTATGATAGGCGGAATAGCAGCACTTGCGGTTGCAATAGATTGGGGCTTTCTTGTTAATCCGTTTACTACTACACTTGCAACGCTTACCGCTATAGTTGGTGGCGCACTTCTAGCCCTTGGTGGACTCTTTGCCTTTACGGGTGCAAATATACCGCTTGGTATTGCATTTTTGGCAGCAGGTGCAGCAACGTTACTTTCAGCAGTGGCCATTAATTGGGACAGTTTAAATCCGAGTGTAAAAAACACTTTAGGAGCAATATCCGGAATGGTGGGTGGCGCATTACTTGTGCTCGGTGCTTTACTTGCATTTACCGGTGCAAATATCCCTTTGGGTATTGGTTTCCTTCTTGCAGGAGCTGTAAGTATAGCAACCTCTGCAAAGCTTAATTGGGATGCTTCCACAAATAAGGTAAGCTCGGTAATACAGACAATAGGAACTGTTGTAGGCGGCGCATTCTTAGCACTTGGTGCTATCCTTGCGTTCTCGGGTGTGGGAATACCTTTAGGTATAGGACTTATGGCGGTAGGTGCTGCTACCTTGTTCTCAGCAGTTGCACCAAACTGGAACGGTATAAGCGACCAAACCAAAAAGACGGTTTCCATTATTGCAGCTGTTGTCGGTGCCGCGCTTATAGCTCTTGGTGCAATCCTCTTATTTACCGGTGCAGGAATTCCTTTAGGTTTAGGCCTTATTGCCGCAGGTGGTATATCTTTAGCAGCTGCGATTGCACCTAACTGGAATTTCCTTGTAGATAAAATGAAGGCTATGGGTAACAGAATAGCTGCCGTATTTGATATTATATGGGAAGGCATAAAAGCCGGCTTTAAAGCTATGGTAAACGGAATAATCTGGTTTGCAAATAAGTGGATAGACGGCCTTAACATATTACTTGCACCTATTAGGCTTATAGTGCTTGGTATTGCAAAAGCATTTGGCGCAAATATTTCCTTTGCAGACGTAAGAATACCTAATATTCCTACACTGGCAAGCGGTGGTATTGTTTCTGAAGGTCAGATGTTTATAGCAAGAGAAGCAGGCCCTGAGCTTGTAGGACAGATAGGCCATAAAACGGCGGTTGCAAATAACGATCAGATTGTTTCAGGTATTGAAGCCGGTGTATATAGGGCTATGATGGCGGCAAACTCAAATAACAGCAGTGGCAGCACACAAACCATTCGTATCGTAAATGAGATTGATGGTGCTATTGTTGGCGAAAAAGTTATAAGCTACCACAATGGTGTAGTAATGCAGACAGGCGTTAGTCCGTTATTAGTATAAGGAGGCGTATATGAGTATATTACAAATAAATAAGCTAAATATTGCAGATCCTATGACGCTTACTTGGGATATATACGATCTAGATTCTGAGGACGGAGCCGGCAGAAACCAATTAGGAGAAATGTTTCGTGACAGGGTTGCGGTTAAAAGAAAAATTAACTGTACGTGGGGACCTATGGAACCCTTAGAAATGTCTATACTCCTTAAAGCTATGGATAATGTATTTTTTACACTAAGGTACCCCGATGCACACGACGGAGCATACAGAGAGGGCGAGTTTTATGTGGGTGATCGTTCAACTCCAATGTATGTCTGGAACAATGATAAACAAAAATTCCTATGGGAAGGATTAAGTGCAAATTTTATTGAAAGGTAGGTGGAACAAATGTATAAAGTAAGCGAAGATTTTAAATCACAAATAACTGCAGACAACAGAGAATTTACTCTAAAGCTTACCTTTGGTTCCACCGTATTAACAGGCTCAACTATTAGTGATATAGCCCTTGAAGAAATAACCAATTCTGGTGATACCCTTACAATGGGATCTGCTTGCTCCAATAAAATTACGGTAAACCTTATTAATCCTCCGATGGATATAAATTACGACGGGACCTCGTTTACAGCTGATATAGGTTTAATTGTAAACGGTGCTGTAGAATATGTGCCGTTAGGTAAATTCTATGCCGCAGAGCCAACTACCAACAACGACTTTAAAACCTTACAGTTAGTTGCTTATGATGGGTTTTGCAAAATGACCGGGAAATACAATGCAACGGTACCTTCAAATACTACACTGCAAGCTATATATAATGATTTAAAAGAGCAGTTATATTCCAAGTGCGGAATAACCTTAAAAGAGCGCACATTGCCTTCTTACACAATAACTAATTTCCCGTATTTGGATATTACCTACACACAGGCTATATCTTACGTCGCAGGGTGTTTAGGCGGCTTTGCAAGATTTGCCCGCAGCGGTCAGCTTGAATTGGCGTGGTATTATGATTCTTTACTGGAAATCCCACGTAAGCTGCAATATATGAACGGATTTACCCGTACCACAGATAAATCTCTCACTGTAACCTCAATTGCAACAGGTACCAAAGAAAAGCCCATTGTTGTTGGTGACGGCGCAAACGGTACTCAGATAAACTTTGAAAATCCTTACATAACTGAAGCTATGGCTGCAGATATTTACACAAAAGTAAATGGGCTTGCATATACTCCTTGCAGTGTGAAATGGCGTGGAAACCCAGCGTTACAATCAGGAGATATAGTTAAGGTTTACGATAAAGATGACGTTCCCCACACTGTACTTGTTATGGGACAATCCGTAAAGGTTGGCGGTGGCTTAAATGCCTCCATAGATTGCAAAGGTAAAGGGGCTACAAGAAGCGAGTTTACAAACCGTTTTGAATCTGTAGGTCAAAAAATAGAGCGTATATATTCTACCCTTGAACAGCAGATATTAGATGCCACTAACGCTATTACAGGTAACACCGGCGGTTACGTTATGTTACACGATACCAATTCTGACGGTAAGCCCGATGAGCTTCTTATTGTGGATATTGAGGATATAGCCGCAGCTACAAAGGTATGGCGCTGGAATAAGGAAGGGCTTGGATATGCCGAAAACCCAAACGGTAACGCATACGCAGGACCTTACAGAACAGCAATTACTGCAGACGGTAAAATAAATGCAGATTTTATTACAACCGGAACACTTAGCGCAAACCTAATATCCGTTGAAAGCTATGACGGTAACGGAATGCTTACAGATTATATCCATTTTGGGGACGGATATATGACCTTTGGAGAATCCGGAAATGCTCTTACGTTAAGATTGGAAAACGACCAAGTTGCCTTTTATACCGGTACTACAAGAATAGCATATTTCAGTAATAACAGCTTTGAGATAGAAAACCTGCAGGAAGGTAAGATCCGTTTTCAGAACTTTGGTTTTGTAACAAGAGCTTCGGGAAACTTAACCTTCACTAAATTAAAATAAGGGGTGAAATTATGGCTTTAAGCGGAACTATAAACGGTAGCGTAACACAGCTTTCAGGTACCTTTTCATTTTATTTAACTTGGAGTGCGGTTCAAAATATAGCCGGTAACTATTCCGACGTTACCGTTAAAACCTATTGGTCCACCAACAACACCTACAGCGAATTTGATACCGTAGGCGCAAGATCTGCAAGTATTACAATAAATGGCGAAACGACCTCTATATCTAAGGTATTTTCGGTATATTGGAGAACACTGGGAACTAGCACATATTTAATACAGACTGCCACAAAAAGAGTTTACCACAATAGCGACGGCTCTAAGTCTATAACAATATCTGCAAGAGCTAACGGACACGCCGCAAGCTACGGTCCTTCTTCTTCAGTAGCAAGCTCAGGTGACTGTACGGCATCGGGAACTATTACCCTTAACTCAATACCGAGAGCAACAACGCCGACCTTCTCAGCAACAACTCAGACTATGGGAAGTGCAATAACAATAACGCTTGCACCGGCTTCAACGAGCTTTAAGCATAAATTAAGGTATATATTCGGTAGTCTTACAAACCAGACAGCGGGATTATCTATTGGCGAAGGTTTTTCTGCAGCGGGAAATACCACAGTTACCTTTACGCCGCCTACTTCGCTTGCTAACCAGATACCAAATGCCAACAGTGGTAACTGCGTTCTTTATTGTTATACTTACGATTCAAACGGTACACAAATAGGCAGTGAAGTAACTAAAGCAATTACCTTAAACGTACCCTCATATACACCCACAGCAAGTGTTGCGCTTACGGGTAATAATCTACTTAGCAGCACATATGTAAAAGGAAAATCCACGGTAACCGCAAAAATAACGGCTTCATCCTCTTATGGAGCGACAATTAGCAGTTATTCCTCTGTTGTGGACGGCTCTACATATACAGGGCAGACTTTTACTTCAAAGGTTTTATCTAACGGCAGCAAGACTGTAAAAGCTACTGTTAAGGATTCCAGAGGTAAAACTGTTACAGTAGATAGTGCTGCGATAACGGTCTATGATTACGCGGCTCCCACAATAACAGCCTTTACGTTGGCAAGGCAGTCTGACGGTACAACAGTTATTGCAACCTTAAAAGGTACTGTAGCTTCGGTAAATAGTAAGAATGCTAAAACCTTTCAGGTAACCTTAAACGGTGTTACACAAAGCATAACCTCAACCTCATATACCTT
Organism: Acutalibacteraceae bacterium; assembly: GCA_045636565.1. Taxonomy (GTDB): domain Bacteria; phylum Bacillota; class Clostridia; order Oscillospirales; family Acutalibacteraceae; genus UBA737. Next base: position 5,789 of record JAZTXU010000255.1, on the reverse strand, counting down.
AAATGGCACTACCACCTTTACAAACGTACCCACAGATAACACCTTAGTTGCAACAGCTAAAATAACGGATTCTTATACGTCGGTAACTAAAGAAGTGGTATTACCCACTGTTGAAGTTACAATGGACTTTCATAATAGCGGTAAAGGTATTGCTTTGGGTAAGGTTTCTGAAACTGCAGATTTGCTTGATGTTAATTGGAATGAGCGAGTTAGAAAAAACTTAACAGTTGATGGTATGATCAATGGCGTAACTGTTGGAAAAGATAACTATATGCTTGGTGGTTCGAGAGACGACATAACTGATGAAAACTGGATAGCAGGTTCTCCGAGCTTTATGGGTACATATAGCCAAAACGACCAGTGGTATAGCACTATAAGTGTTCGACATAGAAACGGTCAGGATGATGGAACAAATTATGGTTTTCAGCTGAGAAGCATACTTACGAATGAAGATAATTTGTCTTGGAGGCAACATATCGCCGGTAGTTGGAAAGGCTGGAAAACCATATTAGATAGCAATAATACGAAGGATTATGTTGTAGAGCAAGGCACCTCGGGTATTTGGACCTATCGTAAGTGGAACAGTGGTCTTGCTGAATGTTGGGGAGTTTATACAATGACTAGTGCAGCCACTAAAACGTGGGGTTCATTATATTATAGCGATACACTGGCCCCTCGTATAAATTATCCGTTTACTTTTGCAGCTAGACCGCAAGAAAGCGCATTTCTTCACGGAAGCAGTGTAGCCGGATGGGTATATCCTGAAGCTGGTGGAATTGGCCTAAATACTACAACTCAAACCGGTCAATATGGATTTGTACGTCCAACAACTATTGCCTTATCGGAAGTTAAATATGAATATACTGTTGTCGGCAAATGGAAATAAGGGGGGATTTATTATGATAAGAGGCACAACACCAACGTACACTTTCAAACTGTCAATAGATCCTGAGGCAATAAGGTCTATCTGGATAACCTTTAAGCAAGAAATGAAGCTTGAAGACGATAGGGTTCTTACCAAAACTATGGATGATGGCGTAACCTATGACGGTGCCACGGTAAGCCTTACCTTAACTCAGGAAGAAACGCTTGGCTTTAAAGAAAATATCCCTATTGAAATTCAGGGGAAGGTTTATACAACCGACGAAAAAGTAATGGCAACCTCCATAAAGAAGGACGATTGTAACAGAATTCTTTGTGAGGAGGTTATGACGTGAATGACGAGTTAGAATTAATTGCAAATGACGTAGTTATACCCTCAGATATAGAAAATACAGATACAGCGCTATCTATGGATATTGACAGTGAGGATAAATCTTTAGGGTTTGCTATAGAGGAAGATACCGAAGAAATAGCTGCAGAAGTTAGTGACCTTACAGAAAACGTAGATATAGAGCACGAAAAAGTTGTAGTTATTGAGGCTGAGGCCGGCGGTTATTATACACCAAGCGTAACACAGCCGGATAAAGATACAGTAAGAATTGCGTTTACTCCGAGCAAAGGCTCAATGCTACCGGTAGCTCCTACGGATCTTACTCTTTTACAGGGTGAAGATGGATATACCCCAATAAAAGGGGTGGACTATTTCACCGATGAGGATATAGCGGAAATTGTAGATACGGTATGCGCTCAAATAGATAAGTTTGACGGAGATTATACTGTTACACCCGCTGTGGACGCTCAGACCCTTGAAACCAAGCAAAAGCTTATGACGGATAACGTCACAATTAAAGAGATCCCTATTTATGATACAAGCAATCTCTCCGGCGGTACTACAGTGTATATAGGCAGTACGCTGGATGAATAAAAATATATAACGGAAAGAGGTAATTATATGGCAATTTCAAAAGTAATTTTTGGTGGCGACACCCTTATTGACTTAACCGCAGATACGGTTACTGCCGACCAGTTATTAAAAGGCAAAACAGCACACGGCGCAGATGGTGAAGTTATAACCGGTACTTGTACTTATGATGCAAATACTCAGGATGCAACAGCAACGGCAGCGGAAATTTTAAGTGGTAAAACTGCTTATAACAAAGCGGTGAAACTTACCGGTTCAATGAAGAATAATGGGTCGGTATCGGGTACAATCTCTACTGCATCAGGGCTTTACAAAATTCCACAGGGGTATCACGATGGTGCCGGTCAAGTTGGTATTGATGCTACTGAAGCGTCAAAACTTAAGCCTACAAATATCCGACAAGGTGTATCAATCCTTGGTGTAACCGGTACTATGAGTAGCACTGAAGGTTTAAAAGCACAGGCTGTTGAAGTAACTTCTTTCGCAAAAGGAATGAACCAAATCATTATGCCTACAGCTGCTGCCGGTTACAATGCAATATCCCAAGTTACTGTTAAACCTATTCCTTACGTAGAAACAGATAACTCTGCCGGCGGAACTACAGTAACCATCGGATAAGGTGGTGAATCAATGGCGGTAAACAAGGTCGTATTTGGCGGTGAAACAATAATAAATTTAACGAATGATACAGTAACCCCCGATACTCTTGCAGAAGGTGTAACAGCACACGATGCAAGCGGTAATGCAATTACAGGAAGAATGGCACAAAATACAGTACCTGAATATACAGCAGTTGTTAACGGAGAAACAAAGTTACCTGAAGCTGGCTCTTATGTTGTAAAGGGAGCTTATAAAGAAGATGCCTTCGGTGGTAACAAAATCCGCATTATAGGCAAAGAGGAAGATATAAGATCGCCTTTTAAATTAAGCGATAGTCTTAATCCGTTTTTCAGTTTTGCGCTCAAAAGGAATAGTAGTTCGCCAAGACCCGATGCAACGAATTACTCAACCAAAATAGGAAGCAATGGAGAGATAAGCATAATCCCCGGTACGGCAAATTCATATGTGGACGGAAAACCCACTCCGTTTACTTGGTACGACAGTGCTTGGCTTTGGTATAACCAAAAGCTTTGTATTCCGAACTTAAAGTTTTCGCTTGAACTACCCTCACATAGCTGTGACAGCGCATTTAATAACGGTATAGGATTTTTCTTCTGTGCAAGACTATCCGGATTAGGCGCAGGGTGCTATGAATTAGCAAGCGTACAAGGCTTTGACGCATCTCAGTCTGAAATGCCTAATAAAATAGTAAACAAAAATCAAAACTTGATACTTTTTAATTTTACTCCCACAAAAGAAAATAACGCATATTGCTATAGGTTAGCGGTTGGCAGTGTTTACAATGGAGCAAATGGATACGGCACACAGTATTCATATCAAACCTTTAGCGCTGGTAAACATACCATAAGCTTCGATGGAGATTCAAGGATATATGTTGACGGAGAGAGAGTTCTTTGGGGCGATAATGGTCTTGAATGGAGATATATAGCCGGTAACGGTAGTTGCGATTACGGCACAAGAGCTTATTTGGGATTTGTGGTTACGAATTACGGGGATACGCATTTTTCTGCTACTATTCACGAAATTACAAACAATCCTAATAACGAAATAGGAAATTTAAAACACCCAGCAAACTGTTTCAGCGGCGGTTGGCAAGTAACAGGAACATATACTTACAATGGAATAGAGTGTGGTTGGTTGCCATCTAATGGTTCTGCTACGTTGAATATTAAATACCAAGATACAAAAGGCACAATTCGCTCGATAGCTCTTATAGCTTCTGCCGATATGAAAACTTTCGCAGGTGATACTCTTTGTTTCGGTAAAAATGCTTGTATTATAAAGCACTCTGACGGCAACTGGTATTTACACACAAGGAAACTCGATGGAACGCCGATAGAGTTTGCGCTTACTGAATCTGCAAACGAAACTCTTAATAATTATCCGCCCGCTATCGTATGGGATAAGTCCATTGCAGATGGTAACAAAATAAATGCAGAGGTTGAATATTACAGCGAAATATCTGCTTCAAAGCCTGTTCTTTGGGACGGTACTGCTTCAGACCACCACCTATGCGATTTCAAAACCTTTGATAATGAAAACCATAAGGCAAAGGTAAAAATCGCGGCAGACGGCGTTATAACGTGGAAAAACAGCTTTGAGAACGGAACTGACGGTGTGCAAGCTCTTGCATTCTATAAATTATAACGATAGGAGGTACAGACAAATGATAGAAACTGTTATATCTGCAATTTTACCTTCTTTAACTGTTGGTGTCCTGATGGCGTTATTTAACAGGAAACAACAGAAGGAAATACAAAAGAAAGAGCAAAGGGAAAAAGCAAAGCTCGATAGCGCAGTCCTTGAACTTAATTTAGTTGTTGCAACGGCGCAGCTCTCCTATGCTGTTGCAATGGCTCTGAAAAGAGGTGAGCCCAATGGAGAGATAGAGGAAGGCATAGAAGCCTACGAAAAAGCAATGAAAGACTTCAGAGAATTTGAAAGAAAACAAATTGTGAAAGGGTGGAATTTATGACAGAAAACGAAATTAGAAACAAGGTTGTAACCATTGCGAAAGGGTGGCTTGGTTGCAAGGACAGCGACGGATCACACAAAAAAATAATTGACGTGTACAACTCCCATAAACCCCTTGCAAGAGGCTATAAGGTAAAATATACCGACGCTTGGTGCTCGACATTCGTATCGGCAGTTTCAATCAAGGCAGGGCTTACGGATATATTCCCTACAGAGTGCGGCTGTGAAAAGCATACGATATTATTTAAGAACTTAGGTAGTTGGGTAGAATCTGATAGCTATATACCTGCTCCCGGTGATGTTATCTTCTATAATTGGGACGACAACGGCTCAGGAGATACCACAGGCTCTGCAGATCACGTCGGAATTGTGGAAGCTGTAAGCGGCGGGGTTATAAAGGTTATAGAGGGTAATAACGACGGCAAGGTAGCCTACAGGAACATTAAAGTAAACGCCAGATACATAAGAGGCTATGGTGTTCCTAAATACTACACAAAGGCTGTGGACGAGCCTAGCTTTAAGGTTGGCAATACGGTAATGTTTAACGGCAATACCCACTATACAAACTCTTACAGCTCAGGAATAGCAAAAAGCTGCAAACCGGGTGAATCTGTTATAACAAACTTTGTAAACGGCAGACCTCATCCGTATCACTTAAAGGCTGTATCTGGAAAAGGGTCCACAGTTTATGGATGGGTAAACGAAAAGGATATTGCCAAAATTACTGCAGCTAAAACCTATGTGGTAAAGAAGGGCGATAACCTTACGAAAATAGCAAAGGCTCACGGAACCACAGTAAGCGCACTTGTAGCTTTAAATAATATTCAGAACGCAGATTTAATAAAGGCAGGACAAACTATAAAGCTGCCTTAAAAATAAAGAAAGAGGTAAAATTTTATGAAAGAACGTATGAGCAAACTCCTTACCATCAAGTCCATTGTAACCATATCACTTACCATCTTGTTTTTCATCACAGCGCTTAGAGGTGAAATTTCTCAGGAAGTAATGACGATTTTCACAACGGTTATTGGCTTCTACTTCGGCACTCAGGCTACGAAGGAGTAAAGAAAAAGGCACCGGAAAGATTATAAATATATTAGGAAAAACACGTACATTTTATAGTTTTCCACATTATAACATATTTTGGCAGAGGAAACAATATCTTTGCTGAAATTTACAAATATTCTTATAAAAAAGGCACTAGAATTGCTCTAGTGCCTTATTCTTGGGGCTTTGGGATATTTGTACTAAGACACTAACTCCAACAGGAGTTGTGGAGTTAGTACAAATGAGGTTATTAAAAAACAACCTCAATTACTTTATTGCCTGATACCCTAATTTCCTTGATTAGCTTTCTCCATAATGCAAGTTTTTGGGTATCATCAAGTTT
>JAZTXU010000254.1:0-5883 GCA_045636565.1 Acutalibacteraceae bacterium | reverse complement strand
ACCGTGTGGTCGCCACAAAACTCCGCTGAAATGACATTCTTCTTCCGTTTCTTTAAAGAAGTTAAACAAATTTTGCATACCCTGCTCGGTTGCAAGACTACCTTCGGTTTCAATTTCACCGAATATAATACAAATATTATTACTTATAGCAAGGTTTTTCCACCAATTACTATAAAAAGCAAAACTATCATCCAACTGCTCATAACCTGCGTGTATACTGTACGCCGTATTCTGATAAACAGGGTCTAATTTTTTATAATAACCGCCCCAAAGTTCCGGAGTGGCACAACCCCAACCGGCGTTATGGTCACTTACCATAATTACATGGCGGGTATCTATTTTACGCATCTCGTTTACAGCATCTATGAAAAAACTGCGAAGTTGATTTGCCCAATCGCCCTCTGTGTCCTCCGGTGGTGGAGCCTCTATATCGGCAGGATACGGCTCATTCCAAAGTTCGTAAACCGCAACCATAGGCTCATCCTTATACTTTTTAGCAAGTTCTAACATAACGGGCAAATAATAATCCCTTGCAAACTGTACCAAGGTTCTGGCTGTTTTCTTTTCCACATCAGGATTTGGATACATATGTATATCAAGCATCACATACATACCGTTTCTAATTATAGCCTGAACATCAGGGTCAATTTTTTCTGCAATAAAATCATTTATTTGCTGAGGAGTTTTCTTAGCACCGCCACACATCTCAGGCATATAAATTGCAAGACGAATAAAGTTCATTCCATTATCGGAATAATACTTTATAAGGGAATCAACACTGCTCCCTCCCCCTGCGTAAAGCACATCCTCTTCGTGACCGTGATGCTGACATCTTGCCTGACCGAAAAGGTTTACGGGGTTTCCGTTTGTGTCAACAAAATATCTGGCACCTGTTGTATTTTTACTCAAAGTGAGCCATTTATCATCGTTTGTAAATTCTTCTTTTACGCCCGCACTGCTTTTGGCAGAAGTCGTTATGCAAGTTATTCCCGAGCAACATATAATTGCAACTAATAAAATACAAAATAACCGTTTCATTCGATTTTCCTCTAATTACTTAAAACTTTTTTGTTTCTCTTTTTAACCACAATAATATAAATCGTAACAAATGCAGCCACTAACAAAGCCAAGCCCGCTCCCAACCAAATATAGATTGAATTATCGGCTTTTTCTTTCTTTTCGGTGGTTGTTTGAACGCCCTCTTCTTGAGAGTCTGTCTGTTCATTCTGTGAGTTACCGTTGATTATAGAGTTGAGCGAATCTTCTTTATCTTCCGATTTATTTGGTTTATCGTTATTATCTTTATCTTCATTATCTTTATCTGGTTTGTTGTTATCCTTATCATCACTTCCGGAATTCAAATCATCATCGTCATCAAAATCATCTTCAAAATCTTCAAAATCTTCAAATTTGATTTCTATCTTTTCCTGCTTACCATCTAAATAGATGATTTTATTCGCATCCTCAATATCAACAAATGAACGGTCCTCCACGCCGTAAGATTCAGCAGCAGTAAGATAAATTCTATCAATAAACACGCTATTAGCTTTTTTATCGCAACCAAAGAAAGCAAAAGAAACAATGTTTTTTGGAGCGGTAAATTCTACACTCTGATAATAAATCTCTGAATTTGAATCCTTACCCGCAAAACGTGCAATCTGATGCACAACTCCGTCAACATCGCGGTAACCTACAATAAAATCGCCGGTATACCCCTTTTGACCCGCAACTCTTACCACAAGCTTATACTTTCCGCTTTTGTATACTATATCGTTATTTATTTCAGAAGTAGTTTCGTAGAAGAAATTATCAGCTATGTTAGCTTTAATACTAATACCTGTTCCGTCATGTATTGTGCCAAAAAATGCCGTGCTGGAAGTGGTTTTTACTTCATTAAATATTTGACCCATTAGATCCTCAGCCTCACTGGCATAACGGGAGCTGGGTGTAGGCGCGGGATTGCAATAACTTGCAAGCCAGCCTGTATCAGCCCAAACATTATGATACTCCCACTTTTGACCGTGCGGACGCCACATCATACCGCTGAAATGGTATTTATTTTTGGTTTCATTTAAAAAGTCACATAAATTTCGCATGCCCTTCTCGGTCGAAATATCATATTCTGTTTCAATTTCACCAAAAATCAGACAGATATTATTATCATCCGCAAGACTCTTCCACCAGTTTTTATAGAAACTGTATTCAATTTCCAACTGATGATTAGTGCAGTGCACACTATATGCCACATTGTTATAAATTGGGTCTATTTTATTGTAATAACCGCTCCATGTATCGGGAATAGCACATCCCCAGCCTGCGTTCCAGTCACTTACAAGAATGATATGACGTTTATCTACCTTACGGATTTCCTTAACAACTTCCATGTAATATTCACGAACCGCTATATTCCACTCTGCTTTATCAACCGAAAGTTGTTTTTGGTCAGCAGGATATGGTTCATTCCAAGGCTCAATAACCGCAACCATAGGTTCATCCTTATATTTCTTCGCAAGTTCAACTATAACGGGCAGATAGAAATCTCTCGCATACTGAACTATACCCTCAACAGTTTCGCAAGAACTCGGGGGATACATATGTATATCAAGCATTACATACATTCCGTTGCGGATAATTGCCTGAACATCGGGGTCTATTCGTTTGGTAATAAATTCGTTGATTTCCTCTTTGGAACGCTTTTTGCCTCCGCACAATTCGGGCATATCAATTGCGAGACGCATAAAATTAGCGCCGTAATCAGCATAATGTTTTACAAGTGAATCAACATTTGGCTCAGAGCCTGCATAGATTACGTTTTCTTCATTAGCGTGATACTGACATCTTGCCATGCCGAAAAGTTGAACGGGTTTGCCTTTAGAATCCATAATATAACGAGCGCCCGACTTGTTTGAACTGAGTGTAAGCCACTTATCCTCATTAAGATTTTCTTCCTTAACACCTTTACTGCTTGCTGCAAAAACAGGTGCAACCGGTAATAATGAAACGCAAATGAGAACTGTTAACATAATTAAAATTAAACTTTTCATAAAAAACCTCTATAATCCTATTTTACATAAATTATATACTAAATCAAAATAAATGTAAAGATTTATTTATATATTTTGCATAAAAAAAGAACATGTCGCAATTTTGTGACATATCCTTTTTTATATTCTTTACTTAACTTTTTTACGCCTTTTTAAAATGATTACACCAAACAATAAAATAAGCCACAAAAGTGCCGCACCGATTATTATAATTATAACTATTTTGGTAAAGGAATCTTCGCCTTTATTATTTTCTGCATTAGTTTTTGAAACATCGGTTTTATTAGTTTCAATATTACTATTTACCGAATGGTTTTCATCTGAATTTTCCTTATTTCCGGAATTATTTTCATTGTTTGAAGAATTTTCCTTATCGGTATTGTTGTTTACATCTTGGTTACCCTTGTCAGCATTATCCTTATCGGAAGATGGTACTTTATTCTTATCGGCATTATCCTCTAAAATATCATCGCGATAGATATTAACATTAGGGTTAGTATTAACAACAAAATTATCCAGACCGTCAATATAAGAATTATAATCATCAGAATAATCAAATGAATTATCGACCTGCGGCTCTTTTATGTTCACGTTAGCAGAACTACCATTCAGATAAACGATTTTTTTGGTGTTAGGAATTTTCAGTTTTGAACGTCCCGAAATCACGCCATTTGCCGATTTGCCTATAATATAAAGTCGGTCAATAATAGCGCTTTTCTCATTTTTTTCGCAACCAAAAAATACAAAAGAGGCAATCTGCTTATCTGCTGTGAATTCCACCGTTTGATAATATGGCTCCATATTGGTATTCTTACCTGAAAATCTTGCTATTTGATGAACAACGCCGCTTACATCCTTATAACCTATAATAAAATCTCCCTCATAGTTCTTTTTTCCCGCTGCTCTTACTATAAGTTTGTATTTACCCTTATTATAAACTATTTTTTTATCGATTTCGGTAGTGGACTCGTGAAAAACTTTATTTGAAAGTCCCGCTTTAAGGCTTATTGCCGTGCCAAGTTTTTTGGTACCAAAAAAAGCAGGGTCCACTATCTTTTCAGCATTATTAAGTTCAAGTCCAATAAGATTTTCGGTTTCCACAACATATCTTTCGGAAGGAAACGGTCCCACATTACAGTATTTATCTGCCCAGCCCGATTTTGCCCAGATGTCGCTATATTCAGCCGCCTCACCGTGAGGTCGCCATAGTACGCCGCTAAAATGATAATCTTTTTCGGTTTCACTTAAAAACTGAACTAAGTTCTTTATGCCTTGCGTGGTTGAAATGCCCGGTTCAGTTTCAATTTCTCCAAACAGAAGGCAAATATTATTGCCTCGTGCCACCGATTTCCACCAATCACTGTAAAATTTGTAACTGCCATCTAACTGCGAATGGCTCACATGAACACTAAAACAAGTGTTTTGATAAACGGGGTCTAACTTTTTATAATAACCGTCCCAAAGCTCGGTTAAAGCACAACCCCAGCCTGCATTATGGTCACTAACCATTATCACGTGGCGGGTATCTATTTTTCGCATCTCATTTACAGCGTCTATGAAATAACTACGAAGTTGATTTGCCCAATCACCCTCTGTGTCCTCAGGTGGAGGAGCCTCTATATCGGCAGGATATGGTTCGTTCCAGAGTTCATAAACCGCAACCATTGGTTCATCTTTATACTTCTTTGCAAGTTCTTTTAAAACGGGAAGATAATAATCTCGCGCGAATTGTACAAGAGTTCTGGCAGTTCGCTTACCTTCGGGATTTGGATACATATGTATATCAAGCATTACATACATACCATTTCTGATAATTGCCTGAACATCGGGATCAATATTGCGGCTTATAAATTCATTTATTTCTTGAGGCGTTTTTTTAGCGCCGCCACAAAGCGGTGATATATTAATCGCCAAGCGTATAAAATTGCAACCATAATCGGCATAATGCTTTATAAGCGAATCAACATCTCTCTCCTTACTCGGAGAATAAAGTACATCCTCTTCATGCGCGTGAGACTGACATCGTGCCATACCGAAAAGATTTACAGGATTACCATTTACATCCACAAAATAGCGGGCACCTGTTTTGTTCTTGCTTAAGGTGAGCCATTTATCTTCATTAATGTATTCCTCCTTAACCCCCTCGCTGCTTTGGGCAAAAACAGGATTAGGAACAATCGCAACCGAAAATAAAATGACCGCAATTGTTAATAAACTAATTATCCTTTTCAATCGTATCACCATCTAAATCGAGTTTTTTCTTCTTGTTTTTAAACTTAACCAAAACAATACCGACAACAACTATAATAACTGCGCCGAAAACGCCTACGCTTATCCAAACATACAAGGCTTTACCGGTACTCTCGGTTGTTACAGTAGTATTTTTAATTACCTTACCGCCCGATTGCTGAACCTGTGAATTATTTTGTGCATCTTCATTTGTGTCATCATTCACACCGTCATTATTTAAATCGACGGCTTCTGACGAGCTATTATTTGATTCAAGCTCTGTTTTATTTTCAATTAAATCATTTGAAGTGTTTCCTGCTTTAATAGTGTGGGTCTTACCGTTTAATTCTATAATTTTATTTATATCGGCAAAATTTGTTCTTGAACGGAAAACCGTTTCCTTGTCAGACTCGGCACCCTCGATATAAACTCGGTCTATAATAGCACTTTTCTTCGATTTTTCACAACTGAAATATACAAAAGAAACAATCTGTTTTGGGGCGGTAAATTCTACCGATTGATAGTAATGCTCACCATTAGTGTTTTTGCCGCCAAACCGTGCAATTTGGTGAACAACACCGTCTATATCGCGGTAACCCACAATAAAGTC
>JAZTXU010000253.1:0-3161 GCA_045636565.1 Acutalibacteraceae bacterium | reverse complement strand
TACTTCTTTTTTCGCTCATACAAAACTCCTTTAAACGATTTTAAAAGTCGAAACAGCATTTTTCACTGTTTCGACTTAATTTTTTTCATTATAACATTTATTTACCAAAAAATCAAATACTATTTAAATTAAATTTCAAATTTGTATTCACCCTTTGAAAGTCTTTTTGTTTCACCTTTTAAAATCAATGTTGCCGTATTGGGAACTTTAAATTCATAAACTGTTTTACCGTTTTCAACTTCCCATTTAGAATAAACTGTTCCGAAAACGGTTTCAACGCTAGCCTCTGCAAAGGTAAGTCTTTCATCTATCACAGGCTTTAATACAACATTATTGAAACCGGGACAATTTTCATCTATGTTTATGCCTGCAATTTCCTTGTACATAAAAGAAGCCACCGATCCGTATGCGTAATGATTAAATGAGTTCATATTATCGCTCCACATACTGCCGTCTGATTTAAGACTGTCCCAATGCTCCCACACGGTAGTAGCACCCATATTCACAGAAAATAGCCACGAAGGATATTCCTCTTGTAAAAGGAGTGAATATGCCACATCGCTGTACCCATTTCGTGACAATGCATGAAGTAAATAAGGTGTGCCAACAAAACCCGTGGTGAGCTTATTACCGTTATTTCTTACAAGCTCCGCCAATTTTGCGGCAGTTTTTTCTTTATCAACCGCAAGGTCAAAGTAAAGTGCCACCGCACACTCGGTCTGCGTTTTTAAAACAGAATCATATTTATTCCTAAAAGCCGCAACAATGTTTTTATAAAGTTCTTCATAATAGGAAGAATCTCTTCCAAGCACCTTTAAAGCTTTCACAACAATTCCTGTGGAATAAGCAAAATAAGCCGATGCAATCAAATCTTGATCCGAAGCACCTTTATAACTTCCATCCTCGGCATCCATACCAAGCCAATCGCCGTATTGTGAATCATTAAGCCACAAAAACTCCTCCGGACCACGAGAATGCATATAATCAACCCAAGCGGTCATACTTTCAATTTGTTCTTCAAGCACCGATTTATCATTATATGTAAGATAAATCTGCCACGGACAAATTACCGCCGCATCTCCCCAAGCCGCTCCCGGTGAAATTTGTGTGGTATAAATTACAGCAGGCACAATAGCAGGCACACCACCGTTAGAATCTTGCGAAGTAGCAAGGTCTTTAAGCCACTTTTTAAAGAATTTCTGCACATCAAAGTTATATGAAGCGGTTTCAACAAAAACCTGCGCATCTCCCGTCCAGCCAAGTCTTTCATCCCTTTGAGGGCAATCGGTCGGAACATCAAGAAAATTACCCTTTTGTCCCCATACAATATTTGAAAACAGTTTATTAACCTTTTCGTTTGAACATCTGAAATAGCCGGTGCGTTTCATATCAGAATGAACAACTATCGCCTTGAAATTATCTTTATTTATGTATTCAGGAGCTTCATCAAGGCGGATATATCTGAATCCCATAAATGTGTGGTGCGGTTTATAGCTCTGCTTTCCATCTTTACAGATATATTCAACCCTTTGCTTGGCACTTCTTAAATTTGCGGTGTAAAAATTACCCTCTCTATCAAGCACCTCGGCGTGTGAATAAACTATTTTATCCCCCGCCTTAGCATCTATTTCAAAAGAAACATATCCCGTCATATTCTGACCGAAATCTATCACTAATTCGCCCTTTGGAGTGCGAAACATATCAACAGCACAGATGGTTTCCTGTTCTTTTACAAAACATCCCTCTTGCTCTATGAGATTCATTTTGCAAGCATTTAATATTTCTGTGTCATTTTGAATGGTTGGTTCAAAAGTTGCATCATAGATTTCACCATCGTAAATCTCACTGAATCTGATAAAACTCTCGCCCGATTTCCACGTATTATTTGTCACTATATTTTCAGCCGTACCATCAATATACTCAATCTCAACAGACGCAATTAAAGCCGAGTTGGCACCGTAAATTTCCTTGTAATGCCATTCAATAAGTGGGCCTCTGTACCAACCCTTACCAACCGTAACATCTATTGTATTATCATGCTTTAAAAGGCTTGTTATATCATAAATCTGATATTGGTGACGTTTTGCATATTCGGTCCAACCGGGCGCCATAATAAAATCACCCACGCGCTCACCGTTAATAAACGCTTCGTAAACGCCCATTGCAGTAATGTAAAGTTTTGCACTTTTGACATTTGTTTTTAAGGAAAATTTCTTTTCAAAAACAGGGCAAATATCACCAAAATCGATCTTGGGTCTTATCCAATACGCATTTTTTATAAAATCCATTTTTAAAATCCCTTCAAAAAATAAACCATTGAGTTTATTATATATTTACATACATAATAAGTCAACGGTTTAAATGTTTAAAGATTTTATAAGTTTACCAGTTTACCTGCCAACGTTTATCGTAAGCGGTTTTAAATTCTTTTGTTTTGTTCTTTTTCTCAAATTTAGAATTTTTACAGCGTTCTAATAACAATTTATCAAATTCTGCTTTATCAAACGGTAATGTAATTTCTTGCCCTGTCCAGCTTGAAAGGAAAGCGGCATTAGAAATGCTAAGCTCTAAAATACCATCTTCACCCGCAGAAATAAGCTCATCACCTTTAAGTACAGCATTAGTGAAATTCTGCAAAATATTTTTGTGAGCGGTTTCGCCCTCAATCTGTGGAATTTCGGTGTAATCGTATTCAATTGTTGCAAAGCCCTCTGTCGAATTGAAGCGAACTGTGGGCTCATCTTCCTTTAATTTCCACCATTTGAGTTTTCCGTTTTCGAGCACAATTTTACCCAAAGTTCCTGAAATTTCAAGTCGGTTAGTGCCGGGGAATTCACCTGTTGAAGTTATAAAGGTACCCGTGGCTCCGTTTTTAAATCTGGTCATAATAATCGCTTCATCTTCAACCTCAATATCGTGATACTTTGCAATCTCGCAATGTGCGGTAACAGATTTCGGCATACCACAAATCCACTGCCAAATATCAAGGTTATGGGGGCATTGGTTAAGAAGCACACCGCCGCCTTCACCTGACCATGTAGCGCGCCAATCACCTGAATCGTAATAATGCTGGGTTCTGTACCAATTGGTTACAATCCACACAGTTCTCTTAAGCTCACCCAGTTCCCCGCCTCTTACTATTTCTCGCGCTTTTGCGAAAA
>JAZTXU010000252.1:0-7456 GCA_045636565.1 Acutalibacteraceae bacterium | reverse complement strand
ATTTCGTATCCGCCAACGGGACGAACAAACAGTTTTACACAACTGCCGTTACCAAACACATTTTCAATCATAATTTTATATTCTTCATACGATTCGGTTGGGATGTAACACTGAATAGTTCCTGCAAAACCGCCCCCATGAACACGGCAAGCACCTTTTCCGTTCAAGAATCTTTTGGTTAATGCGATTCCGAGAGATAATCCCTGTTCACTTACATTTGAGGTGGAATAAAGATTCTGCAAATAATCGTAAGAGGATTCGCCTGATTCATTTACAAGCTTTAAGAAGCCCTCAAAATCATTGTTTTTAAGTGCCTCTCTTTGAGATAAAACTCTCCCGTGTTCGTTAAAGAAATGGAATGCGCGAAGCACCGCGCGGTCACCAAATTTTGCTCTTAAATCGGCAATACTGTCATAGAATTTTTTAGTATCGCCGTCACGCAAAAAGTCAACACCCAAAGCATTACTAATCTGCTTACATTCGATTGTAATATCAGCATAATCTTGGGTTAGATTTGCGTGGTTTCCGCCTGTGTCCACAACGCAAAGGGTGTAACCGAAGCTGTTAATATCAAGACCGATACTCTCTGTAATGGGATTTGCGGGGTCAAAGAAATCAGCATATGTAAAGCCACCCAAGGAGCTAGCCATCTGGTCAAGAAGTCCGCAAGGCTTGCCGAAATACTCGCGCTCGGCAAATTGACCTATTTTAGCAATTTCAATGGGAGCGGCTTTTCCCTCAAAGAAAAGACCGTTTATGATATTACCCACAAGCACCTCAAAGGCGGCGGAACTCGAAAGTCCCGAGCCTTTAAGAACATTTGATGTAGTATAAGCGTTAAAACCGCTAATTTCACAGCCCATTTCGGCAAACTTGCTACAAACACCGCGTATAAGGGCTGATGCTCTGCCGTTTTCATTATCCTTTTTGCAGAAATCACCAACTTCAATAACATCCATATCGTATCCAAAGGATTTTATGCGGATTTTACCGTCATTGTTAGGGGCAACAACTGCGATAACATCAAGATTAACACTGCCTGCAAGCACAGAGCCGTGTTGATGGTCAGTATGATTACCGCCTATCTCGGTTCTTCCGGGAGCAGAAAAAAGTCTCACATCATCGGCGTTGCCATAAAGTTCTTCAAAACAATTGAGTGCATCGCAAAAGCGAGTGATTGCAGTTTCAGAGTCACCGTAAAGCATATTGAATTTATCGTTAAATTTACCACCTGCAATAGCAGATTTAACTTCCGAAATATTCATAAATTTAATCCTTATTTTGAAATAATTTCCAAAGTGTCTCTTGCGATGGCAAGTTCTTCATTGGTAGGAATAACATAAACTGCAACCTTGCTGTTTTCGGTAGAAATCTTAACTTCTTCACCGCGGATGCTGTTCTTTTCATCATCAATCTCAACGCCTGCAAATGCAAGGTTTGCACAAACATTTGAGCGAAGCTTTGAATCGTTTTCACCGATACCGCCTGTGAATACAATAGCGTCAACACCATTCATTGCTGCCATGTAAGAACCAACAAACTTGATAATCTGGTAATGCTGCATATCGAGTGAAAGCTGTGCTCTTTCGTTACCTTCTTTAGCAGCAGCCATAAGGTCACGGTTATCATTAGAAATGCCTGAAATACCGAGGGCACCTGACTTTTTGTTCATGATGTTATCCATCTGTGCAGGGGTGAGGTTTTCTTTCTCAGCAATAAAGGTTACTGCTGAAGGATCAAGAGTACCTGTACGGGTACCCATCATAAATCCGTCAAGAGGAGTAAGACCCATTGAAGTATCAACACTCTTGCCATTTTCAACAGCGGTAATAGAGCAGCCGTTACCTAAGTGGCAGGTAATAATCTTGCTGTTTTCTTTACCTAAAAGTTCAATGGCTCTGCCGCTTACGAAGCGGTGTGATGTGCCGTGGAAACCATACTTACGAATCTTATATTTCTCATAATATTCATAAGGAAGGGCATACATATAAGCCTTAGCGGGCATAGTCTGATGGAATGAAGTATCAAATACTGCAACCTGAGGAATATCTTTTCCGAAGGTTTTAATGCAAGCCTCAATACCTAAAATGTTTGCAGGGTTGTGAAGAGGAGCCAAAACACTCCACTCACGCATCTTCTCAATTACCTCATCGGTGATAAGGCAGGAATTGCTGAAATCAACACCGCCCTGAACAGTACGGTGACCGATAGCAGAAATCTCATCAAATGAATCAATAACCTTAGCTTCACTCTTTGTGAGGGCATAAACTACTGCCTCGAAAGCTTCGGTATGTGTGGGCATAGCAGTTTCAGCAGAATAAACTCTGCCATCAGCTGCTTTGTGGGTGATTTCACCACTTACGCCAATTCTTTCACAAAGACCTTTACAAAGTACCTGCTCATTTTCCATATCAATAAGCTGATATTTAAGTGATGAGCTACCTGCGTTTACAACAAAAATTTTCATAACTTATCTTCTCCTTCAAAAACTATTGTTGAATTAAATTTAAAAGTATGTTAAATTATACTTATAACTCATATATAATACTCTATTATTTACTGATTTTCAAGTATTTTTTGTATAGGAGGCGGAAAATGTCGGGTATAGGAATTATTGCGGAGTTTAACCCCTTACATCGGGGGCATGAATATTTAATAAAAGAAGCAAAAAAGCAAGGCACAGTTGTGTGTGTTATAAGCGGTAATTTTGTACAACGAGGTGACACAGCTATTGCCGAAAAACGCATCCGCGCAGAGGCTTGTTTGAAAGCGGGGGCAGACCTTGTAATTGAACTTCCTGTGCTTTGGTCAATGTCTACCGCGCAGAATTTTGCGCTTGGTGGGGTTTCTGCCCTTAAAAACGCAGGCTGCAAAAAAATAATGTTCGGCAGTGAATGCGGCGATATTAACCTGCTTTACAAAACGGCAGATATATTAGATTCGGAAGAATTTTCTGCACTTGTTTCAAAAAAACTTGAAGGCGGAATCACCTTTGCCGCCGCTCGCCAGTCTGCCGCAGAGGAATTGGGTGCGCCCAAAGGAATTTTAGAGGGTGCCAACAATAATTTGGGTCTTGAATATATTTTAGCGGCAAAATCGCTTAATGTTGATATTCAGTTTGAAACCATAACACGAAAGGGTGCGGCGCACGATTCCAAAGAGGAGGCGGAATTTGTATCTGCTTCTTTGCTTCGGGAAAAACTTTTGCAAAACGACTTTGATTTTTGCAAAAAATATATGAGTGAAGATATACTCGGCTTGTTTCAGAATGAAAATCTTGCAGATATAAAGAGAATTGAACCTGCCATACTTGCTATTTTGCGCACAAAATCTCAAAATATGTTAAATAACCTGCCCGATTTAAGCGAAGGACTGGAAAATAAACTTTTTTCTGCAATTTCTCTTGCAACCTCCCTTGAGGAGTTGTATAATACAATGAAGGTGAAAAGATATACTTTAGCGCGTATTCGAAGGCTTGTACTTTCGGCATTTATAGGTGCTGATGATTCATTTTTTATGAAGCCGCTCCCATATCTTCGTGTTTTGGGATTTAATAAGTGCGGAGAGGCATTTATTAAAGAAAATTTCAAGAATTGCGAAGTGCCTGTGATAAACCGAGCAGCAGATGTTGAAAGGCTTGATTCTGCTGCAAAATCGGTTTTTGAAACCGAAGCGCGCGCTACCGATTTGTATTTATTATCACTAACCAAGCCGCAAAAATGCGGTTTAGAATATACATCAAAAATAATTAAAACGGAGTGTTGAAAATGGTTACAATTAAAGAAATTGAAAGCTATAAGGATTACGGCAAATGCGTTAGCATTTCAAACGGAAAAATTGAGGCATTGGTTACTATCGATATTGGTCCTCGTATTATATTTTTCGGTTTTGTAGGCGGTCAGAACTTTATGTGTAATGACCGTGAAGGCTTAGGCTTTGAGAATAAAGATAATTACGAAGAATTTTTCGGTGAAGGCAGAAAATGGGAAAGCTACGGCGGTCACAGAATCTGGGTTTCGCCTGAAAGTTATCCCGAAACCTACACTCCCGATGACAAGCCCGTTAAGTATGAAATTACCGAAAACGGTGCTTTGTTTATCCCCGAGGAGGATGTTGAAGTAAACTTCGCTAAAACCTTAGAGATTAAGATGAGCGAGGATGACTATTCAATGCAGGTTGATATGGCGGTTAAGAACACTGCTGACATTGCCCGCGATTTTTCTGTTTGGTCACTTTCTGTTTGTGCTGCAGGCGGCACAATGGTTATCCCCATGAATACTAACGATACAGGTCTTCTTTCAAACCGCATTATTTCTGTTTGGCCTTACACCGATATGAGCGACAAGAGAATTTATTGGGGCAAAAAATATGTAACGGTTTCACAGGATGTTAAGGCAGAAGAAGCAATCAAGTTAGGGTTTGACCTTAATTGCGGTACCGCTTATTATGTACTTGGTAACGAAGTTTTCAAGAAAAATTATAAAACTAATCATCCTGAAGCTCGTTATCCTGACGGCGGTTGTTCTTTCGAGACCTACACAAATGAAACTATGCTCGAATTTGAAACCTTAAGCGAGCTTAAAACAGTAGCCAAGGGCGAAGTAAATACCCTTAGCGAGATTTGGACTGTAAGCCAGCTTCCAAACGAGGTTGATTTAAGAAACGACAATTCAATAGATAACTTGGTAGAAAAACTTTAATTAAATAAATCAAGTAAATTAAGGTGTTTAAAAATGCACGCTAACAAGAGTATTGATATGCTTCACGGGAATTTATTTAAAAACATCGTGGCATATTCTATACCTATAATTTTAACAAATGTTCTGCAGTTACTTTTTAACGCGGCAGATTTAATGGTGGTAGGTAATTTTTGCAAAAGTGAATGTGTTGGCGCGGTTGGAGCTACATCAGCGCTGATTAATCTTATCATCAATCTTTTTATAGGTCTTTCAGTGGGAACCGGTGTTTCTTGTGCTATTGCTATCGGTACGGGTGAAGCACCTGCGGTTCAAAAAGTGATACATACGGCAATACCGTTAGCTCTCATAAGCGGGGTTGTTTTAACCGCAGCGGGTGTTATTCTTTCAAAACCTTTGCTTGTTTTGATGGACACTCCCACAGAGTTTCTGGAACTTTCAGCCACCTATATGAGAATCTATTTTTTAGGTATCACCGCCACAATGGTATATAATTTCTGTGCGGCAATACTTCGCGCAGCGGGTGATACTAAATCCCCCTTTATATTCCTTTTAATTTCGGGAATACTTAATGTTATCCTCAATCTCATATTTGTTCTCTTTTTCGATATGGATGTTGACGGTGTAGCCTTAGCCACTATTATTTCGCAGTTTTTATCCGCTTTTCTCACCTTGACCGCTTTAATGAAAAGAACCGATTTTTGCAGGCTTGTTTTAAATAAAATTAAAATTCACAAAAAGCCTTTGCTTGAAATTTTGCGAATCGGCATACCCTCAGGTTTGCAGAGCTGTCTATTTTCTTTTTCAAACGTGCTTATTCAGTCATCGGTAAACAGCCTTGGTCCCGTTGTAGTTGTGGGCAACTCTGCCGCCGCTAACCTTGAAGGCTTTATTTGGGTTTCTATGAATTCAATGCATCAAAGCGCACTTAATTTTACGGGGCAGAATGTTGGTATTAAAAATTACAAAAGGGTATCGAAAATATTTAATATTTGTATTTTAAATGTGGCAGTTATTGGTTTTCTTCTTGGTGCTTCCTTCTTTTTGTTTGGCAAAACCCTACTATCATTTTATATTACCGATTCACCCGAAGCTGTAGAAGCGGGTATGGTAAGACTTATGTATATGTGTGCATCGTATTTATTAGCGGGAATGATGGATACTGCCACCGGTTCTATCAGAGGTATGGGCGTATCTCTTTCGCCAATGATTATTACCGTGCTCGGCGTTTGTGTGTTTAGAATCGGGTGGATTTTCACCATTTTTGAAACCTATCACACAGCTGATGTATTATATGCATCGTATCCTATTAGCTGGATAATTACATTTTTAGCTGAATTAATTTTATTTATATGTATTGTTAAAAAGAGAAAAAAACAAAATCTTAATATTGAAACGGAGTAATTTAAATGTCAGAAGAAAAAACACAGGGTTGTTCAGGCAACTGCGGTTCTTGTTCAAGTAACTGCGCCTCAAGAGAAAAACAAAGCCTTATTGAGCCTACCGGCGAATTTAACAACATAAAACATGTTATAGGTGTTGTAAGTGGTAAGGGTGGCGTTGGTAAATCAATGGTTACCTCAATGCTCGCAGTTTTAATGCAGCGCAAGGGTTATAAGGTTGGTATTCTTGATGCCGATATCACAGGCCCTTCAATTCCAAAAACCTTTGGTATCAATTCCCGCGCTATGCAAAACGAAATAGGCATTTTACCCGCTGTTACAGAAACCGGAATCGAAATAATGTCTGTAAATCTTATGCTTGAAGAAAAGGATTCACCCGTTATTTGGCGAGGTCCCGTTATTGCGGGTGTTGTAAAACAGTTCTGGCAAGAGGTTGTTTGGGGCGACCTTGACTATTTGTTTATTGACTGTCCCCCCGGAACCGGCGATGTTCCGCTAACTGTTTTCCAAAGTATCCCGATTGATGGCGCGGTTATTGTAACCTCTCCTCAAGACCTTGTTTCGCTTATAGTTAAAAAGGCTTATAATATGGCTTCGCTTATGAATATAAATGTGCTCGGCATTGTTGAAAATATGAGCTATGTTGTTTGTCCTGACTGTAAAAAGGAATTTAACATTTTCGGCTCGGGCAGTGAAACAGTTGCCGAAGAGTTAGGTGTTGAATTGCTTGGCAAAATGCCTATCGATGTATCTTTAGCTCAAATGGTTGATAACGGAGCATTCGAGCATCTCACTTGCGATTACTTGCAAGCCGCTGCAGACGCTATTGATGAAAAAGTAAACAAATAATTTTGGAGGAAATATTATGTCTTCACTTGAGAAAAATACAGTATCTTCTTATAATCAGCTCAATGGCGCTTCTTATTGCTACACAATGCGTCCTGAGGGTAACGGACTTCGCGTTCTTTTCCTTGGGAATTCTATAACACTTCACGGAATAAATGAAGGTATCGGCTGGCCGAGACTTTGCGGTATGGCGGCCTCAAGCATTGAAAAAGACTATGTTCATCTTTGTATGGATGCTATTTTAGAGTATGACAAAGATGCTACCTTTGCATTAGGTCAGATTGCCGAATGGGAGCGCGTGTATGCAAAAGGCAGTGAGGTTCTCGATTACTATACCGCAAGCCGCGATTTTGATGCAGATATTATTATTGTTCGCCTTATTGAAAATTGTCCTTATCAAGATTTCCAACATGAGGATTTTCAGCGCGAATATAAGGCTTTTATTGATTTCTTTAATAAGAGCGGTAATGCAAAGGTGATTTTAACCACAGGCTTCTGGCGTCATCCGGG
>JAZTXU010000251.1:0-1821 GCA_045636565.1 Acutalibacteraceae bacterium | reverse complement strand
AAATTATAGTTTATCGGGATAAGAACAATGTAAATTTGTTCGTCAGGTAGCCTTCTCCAGCGGAGAAGGTGTTGAGCGTAGCGAAACGGATGAGGAGGATAAATATAGCACAGATTAAATGGTTATCTCCTCATCCGTCACTCGTTCCTCGTGCCACCTTCTCCGCTGGAGAAGGCTTTTTTCTAAATTAACTCACATATAAATTGCAGTTTATCAGGGAGTTTATTGGTATATCGTAGGGACAGGCGTCCTCGACTGTCCGTTAGATTTCAATGCACCTAAATGGTGCAGCATATAAGAAACAATCGTGCAATTAGCCGCACGCTTCGCTACCTGTGTGTGATTCCGCCAAATCTCATCTTCGCCTGCGGACGGTCGGGGACGCCCGTCCCTACAAAATACCATTTTGGTTTGTTCAAAAATCTCAACACCCCTACAAACTATAATTTGAAATGTCAATAAAATTCTTATATATGCTAAAACGGAAGGTTCATCTAAAGACCACCTATCCTTCTTTAAGGATGTGTCTGAAATGCTTAGGTGTGACGTTCTTGAATTTTTTAAAAACCTTTGTGAAATAGCTGCTGTCATAAAAACCGCAGCTTGTGGCGATTTCTGTTACCGAAAGGTCGGTTGTATCTAACAAAAATGCGGCGTGCTCAATACGGTACTGATTTACATAGTTCATAGGAGTGTTTTTGGTTGCTACATAAAAAATCTTGCAAAAATAGCGTGCGTTCATGCCTGCTACATTTGCCAACGCATCTAAAGATAAATCTTCATTATAATGAGTTTCAATATATTCAAGAACAGGCTTTAGTTCAACCGAGCGTCTGCCTATACTTCGATTTTTTCGGTAACGCTTTTCTTTAATTAACCAAGCGAAAAGGCCGCAAATAGCCGACAATGTTTCAAGTGCGGTGCAGGGAGAACTGTTTTTTCTTGAAAAAATATCAAGAACAGCCGCCGCTTCTTTGTTGCGGTTTGTGAAATAGTTTTCGGGAATAACCTCCATATTATAAAAAGGGCGAAGTGAAGGGTTTAAGGAGTCAATTTTACCTATGAGACCATAAAGGTCAAAAACAAGACATTCATAAACACATTTCTCAGGTTGGGCTCCGTGCAGGGTTTCACTTGGTATTAAAACAATTTCACCTGCATTTATTTTTTGTTGCTTGTCATCAAGAAAAATCAGTAATTCACCCTCAATCACCCGAATAAGTTCCCATTCGTGGTGCCAATGAAATGCCATATGATAGCGAGGATGAGATGCATCAACATAAAAATATTCTACCGGGAAATTTGCCGTTCCGTGCTTTTTTTTATCAAAATAATTGAGTTTTTGCAAGGTTTAACCTCCGAAAAGTGACTATTTTACCTTTTTTAATGATAATATCACAAGCAAAATGGCTTTGTCAATGGTAAAATGTAAATAGTGGAGGTGTTACTATGAATTACGGCAAAAAAGTATGGATATTTCCCGACGCGGAATTACCGCCCGTTGGCGAGAATGAAATTCCGGGTCACGAATCGGTTATTATTACAAATGTTACCGATGAATGTGCTCATATTAAGTTTACACTTTTATATTCCGACCGTGAGCCGGTTAGCTTTATGGCAGAGGTAGGAGCCGGACGTGTGCGCTGCTTGCGTTCAAATAATGAGAATGATTTTTGCGGATTTACCGCAAACGAAGGTGAGCAATATGCTATTATGCTTGAAAGTGATGTGCCTGTTGTTGCACAGTACGGACGTGCAGAGCCGAGAGTTGTCAATTTTTATACAACACCCGGCTATTGTGAATAAATTTGAAATTAAAAT
>JAZTXU010000250.1:0-4302 GCA_045636565.1 Acutalibacteraceae bacterium | reverse complement strand
TTCTTTAAGTTCGGCATAAGAAGAAATCTTAAATCCGTGAAAAACCTTGTTTCTTACAAAGCCGTCACTTGCAAAAACGCCCTCAAACGAAATGCCATAATTCTCGAGCACATTTATAATTTTATCGGCACCGTTACCCATACCGTAAAGCACAATAGGTTTGTTCACCGTTTTTAAATACTGCCATAATTCTTTTTCCATAATTTTCACCTTTAAATTAATTATATACTTCTTTCACCTTTTTTACAAGCAATTTAATTTAAATACCTATTGAATTGACGTCCAAAATATGTTAAAATCATTAAAAATAATGCTTTTGGAGGCTATTTATGAAAAAGGTACTCGCATTTGATTTTGGTGCTTCAAGCGGCAGAGCCATGCTCGCCACTTTGGAAAACGGCAAAATTTCTATGGAAGAAATTCACCGCTTCAGTAACGACACGGTTATTGTAAACGGAACAATGTATTGGGATGTTCTCCGTTTATTTTTTGAAATTAAAGCAAGTATTACCAAAGCAGTAAACCAAGGTGGTTTTGATGCTATCGGTATTGACACTTGGGGTGTTGACTTTGGCCTTGTAGATAAACAAGGAAAGCTTTTAGGCAACCCTGTTCATTACAGAGATGCCAGAACAGAGGGTATTCCCGAAAAGGTATTTGAAGAAATAAGCAAAGATGAGATTTACAGCAGAACAGGCACACAGTTTATGAGAATTAACACTCTCTATCAGCTTATGTACCTTAAATATAACGAACCTGAAATGTTAGCGCTTACCGATAAACTCATTCTTATGCCCGATTTATTCGCATATATGCTCACAGGCGAAATTCACGCCGAGGCAAGTATGGCTTCAACCACAAATATTTATGACCCCATAGCCCGCGATTGGGATTTTGAGCTTATTCGCCGTTTAGGGTTACCCGAAAGTATTTTCCCGCCCATTATAAAGGCAGGAAATGTTTATGGTTTGCTTACAGATGAAATCTGCGAAGAATTAGGTTGCGAAAAGGTACCCGTAATTTCTGTTTGCGGTCACGATACTGCAAGCGCAGTTGCCGCTGTTCCTTCTGAAAAAGATGATTTTGTTTACATAAGCTGCGGAACTTGGAGCCTTTTCGGCATTGAAGCAAAAGAACCTATCATAAACGACGAGGTAGCCGCTCTTAACTTCACAAACGAAGGCGGTTTCAAGGATACTGTAAGATTCCTTAAAAACATTATGGGACTTTGGCTCATTCAGGAATCACGCCGCCAGTGGAAGCGTGAGGGTGAGGATGTTGGCTTTGATGTGCTTGAAAAAGAAGCATTAGAAGCAGAGCCCTTTAAGTGCTTTATTGATGTTGACGATGCATCCTTTGAAGCAGCAGGAAATCTTCCCCGCAGAGTTAAAGAATTCTGCGAAAAGACCGGTCAGTATGTACCCAAGACCCGCGGTGAGATTATGCGCTGTATTTACCAGAGCCTTGCAATGAAATATAAATACACATTTAACAAGCTTAACTCTATAAGCGATAAAACATATTCACAAATCAATATGTTAGGCGGTGGCATTAAGGATACTCTTCTTTGCCGTATGACCGCGGCGGCTTGTAATGTCCAGGTTTTAGCAGGCCCCACCGAGGCTACAGTTATGGGTAACATCGCAGTAGCTTACAATGCTTTGGGCGAGTTAAAAGATTTTGCCGACATTCGTAAAGCAGTTTCAGCTTCTACAGATTTGAAATATTACTCCCCCGAAAATGCAGATTCATGGGAAGAAGCATATAAGGAATATTTAAAAGTTATAAATAAGGATTAAGGTTATATATAAGCGCAAATAATCATACTGTGATTGTCTGCGCTTATTTTAAAACACAAAAGAGGGATTTTATGGAAAATTCATACAGTAACTACCGTCACCGCTCACTTGTGGGTGAAGAAACCAAATGGAACGGATATTGGATAACCTCCGAGCGCTTTTATCACATACCTGCCTGCCATCAGTTCGGGCATAATCGCTTGCCGCAGTTCAACTCGGAAATTCAGAATATACATACCCTTTTCAGAAAAAACTTCACCTTAAATAACGCAGAAATTAAATCAGCAAAAATGTTTATAACGGGCGATGACCTTTATAAACTTTATATAAATTCCGATTTTGTAGGTGAAGGTCCTTCGCAATCATACCCTTTCGCTTATAACTATAACTGCTTTGATGTTACCGACCTTTTAAAATCAGGCGTAAACACCATAAGCGTTCATATCTATTATCAGGGACTTTTTAACATTTATTTAATAAGCGCCGATAATCTCTGCGGTATGATAGCTCAACTTGAAATCACCTATAAAGACGGTTCAAAGCAGATTATTTCGAGTGATAAAAACTGGAAATACACCGAGTGTGAAGCCTATTCATCTTCCTATATATACGGTTATCAAACCCAATTTTCAGAGGATATTGACCTTAACAAATACCCTCACAACTGGCGTGAAAACGATTTTGATGACAGCGATTGGAACAAAGTTTTCCTTCAGGCCAAACCGTTTCCCATGGAATATAATCTCCTCCCACAAATAACACCCACCGCCTCTCACGAAAAAATTATGCCTTCAGAAATAAAGCCTATTGAAAACGGATATTTCTTTGATTTCGGCAAAGAGGTTACGGGTACCTTGGGTGTCTTTGCAAAAGGGGATAAAGGGCAACAAATTGAAATCAGATTCGGTGAAGAACTATTGCCCGACGGCAGAGTTCGTTACGAATTACGCGCAAACTGCACCTATAAGGATATTATAACCCTCACCGGAAAAGAGGATTTTGTAGAATATTTTGATTATAAGGGATTCAGATATGCCGAAATTTTAAACCCTCCCAAAGATTTTAATCCAAATAAGGTTTATGTATTTTGCAGGCATTATCCCTTCCCTGAAGAGCCCGCTACCTTTAACTGTTCAGATGAGGCAATGAACAAAATATGGGATATATGCTATAATACAGTTAAAATAGGCACGCAGGACACTTATTATGACTGCCCCACCAGAGAAAGAGGCGGATTTTTGGGTGATGCATTCACAACCTCGTTAGCCCATTTCTGTGTAACTGCCGATTCAAGAGTTCTTAAAAAATTCTTGACAGACTGTATTACTTCTTCTCGGTATTACCCCGTAATTTCTGCACATATTCCAAGTTATAACATATCCACCACTATTGAATATTCTGTTCTTGTTCCCATGATTTTGGAAAATTATTATAAATTCACGGGTGACAAAAAGATAATAGAGGATGTGCTGCCCGCAGCAGAGGGTGTGTGGGATTTTTATTCTGAATTTTTAAATTGTGATTTTCTGCTTGAAGGGTTAAAGCATTCTGATAAAGCCGCAAAGGACATGCAGGTAATTCTTATTGATTGGCCCCAAAATTTAAGGGATGATTACGATTTCAACCCCGTTATAACAGGAGAAGGCATCTGC
This sequence comes from Acutalibacteraceae bacterium, assembly GCA_045636565.1. GTDB lineage: Bacteria > Bacillota > Clostridia > Oscillospirales > Acutalibacteraceae > UBA737. The sequence continues at coordinate 851 of JAZTXU010000250.1, read as the reverse complement.
ACATCTGTTAATATGTTTATGTATGGTTTTCTTAAATCCATGGCAAGACTTTATAAAATCATCGGCAACAATCAAAAAGCAGATGAATTCACAAAACTCTCCACCAAATTAGGAAATGCCATAATAGAAAAAACCTATAATAAAGAGAGTGGTCTTTTCAGGGATACCCCTTATTCAAACCACTCCTCACTCCACGCAAATGCTCTTCCAATTTACTTTGGGTTAGATGCGCCCGGCGGATACAAGCCGATAATTGATATGTTAAGGCAAAAACGACTTAACTGTAATGCCGGATTCGCATTTTTTGTGATTGAAGGCTTATTCAAAATCGGAGAATACGAATTGGCTTGCGATTTGCTTAACGGCAAGGATGAGCATTCGTGGTATAATATGGTAAAAGAAGGTGCCACCGCTTTGATGGAGGCTTGGGGTGCCGACCAAAAATGGAACACAAGCCTTTGTCAACCGTGGGGTGCTATTCCGATATATTTCTATGTTTCAAGAATATTCGGATTGCGCACCTTTGACCATAAAACCCACACGCTTGAAATTTCACCTTATATCTGTTCAGACATCGATTGGGCAGATATCACACTTCCCTGCGAATTTGGTAAAATTTCGGTTTCCTTTAAGCGGAACGCAGACCGTGTGGAATATACTATTTGTGCTCCCGAAGAAATAACCATTACCTTCAAGGGCGAAAATATTGATTTCAAGAGGATTTAACCGCCTTTTAATATTCAAGCCAACAAATAAGTGTGATAAACCCCAATTTAGCGTACACGCTTGCCATTAGGGTTAAGGTTCTGCAAAAAACACAACCTCCACGGATTGACAGTCGAGGCACTCGA
>JAZTXU010000249.1:0-8321 GCA_045636565.1 Acutalibacteraceae bacterium | reverse complement strand
GGATGCGAAGAAGAAGCATTAAAGCCTACGAAAAATTTTTATGTGAACGATTTTGCTGAGGTAATCTCGGCAGAAGATGAATCTCAAATTTTATCAAAAGCGGTAGCCTTAAAAGAAAAAACCACCGCTCAGGTAGTAGTTGTAACTGTTGAAAGTCTCGATGGTAAAGAAGCCTGGGAATACGCCTTGGAACTTGGGCGTGAATGGGGTGTCGGCGATGAAGAGAAGGATAACGGAATCGTTATTTTGTTTTCTGAATCTGACCGTGCTATTGAAATCGCAGTGGGATATGGACTTGAAGGTGCTATTCCTGACAGTAAGGCCGGCAGAATAATAGATGCTTACGGTCTTGAATATTTAAAACAAGACGATTTTTCAAAAGGAATTACCGCTATTGCAGATGCCGTTATAAACGAGGTATATATTGAATACGGAATAACTCCGGAGGATTATACTTCTGTTGAAGATAAGGAAAAAGCCGATGAGGTTTATGAGGATTCTGATTTTGGCGACATTATATGGATAATTATAATTCTTTTATTGGCATTTGCTTTTATATCAAAAGGTGGCGGATTTATTAGTTTTGGCGGCTTTGGAGGATACCGTGGCTTCGGCGGCGGATTTGGTGGCGGTCATCGAGGCGGCGGCGGTTTCTCCGGCGGAGGAGGTTCCTTTGGAGGCGGTGGAGCAGGTCGTCGGTTCTAACCCCAACTACAATTATTAACAATTTGGAGTGGCAGAATATTTTTTGCGACTCCAATATTTTGAACGGAGAATTTTAATGGCGGATAATTCGTGGCAGGATAAAGGCTACGGTGAATATTTTGAAAACTTAGAAAAACAGATTAGCAAAGAAAGAGAACCTAAAAGGGAAGTTATAGAGAATGAGTCCAAACCGGCGCCGAAAAAGCGTGTCAAAGGTGGGATATACCGCATAAGGAAATCGGCAATAGCGGTGGCTTTGGTAATTGTTTTAAGCATTGCAGGAACGGTGGTGGCTTTAACTTCAGGAGCGTCAGATTCTGATGCTGATAAGAAGAACACAGCGTCATCATCTGCTGAAAACCAAAAGGCAGAGAAGCCCCAAAAAATCGAATATAAATTCCCAAAAGATAAGGTTGATATTTTAGCCTCAAACGATGCCAAAAACGCTATAATCATTGATAAGAAAACCAATACTGTTGTGGCAGAGCGTAATGCTCACCAAAGGGCATTTCCCGCATCCACCACAAAAATTATGACATTGCTTGTGGCGGCGGAGCATTTAAAGGATATGGAAGATACCTTTACAATGACACTTGATATTACTGACCCGCTCTTTGTAGCAGATGCTTCCGTTGCAGGCTTTCTTAACGGTGAGCAGGTAACAGTGAAGGATCTGTTTTACGGGACAATGTTGCCCTCGGGTGCGGACGCTGCAATGGGACTTGCAATCAAAACCGCAGGCAGTGAAGCAGAGTTTGTTAAGCTGATGAATGAAAAAGTCAAGGAATTGGGACTAAAAAACACTCATTTTGCAAATGTTACAGGTCTTCACGATGTAGAGAATTACACCACCGCTTATGATTTGGCGGTTATACTTGATGCGGCTATGCAGAATGAGTTTTGTAAAACGGTGCTTTCCACTTATCAGCACACAACCGAAAAAACACCGCAACATCCTGAAGGTATTTTGCTTTCAAACACCATTTTCGAATATATGTACGGCACAGAGCCTGTAACAGCAACCATTCTTGGCGGCAAAACAGGATTTGTTAATGAATCGGGTTATTGTATAGCGTCTTTCGGTGTTTGTAATGAAAATCAGAACGAATATATTGTTGTAACCTTTGGAAATTCGGGTCGGTGGCCTGCTTTCTATGGTCAAATAGATTTATATAAGGAATTTGCAAAATAATTTAAGTTTTTAGAGGCTGTCTTACTATGTGTTAATTAAATTTTAGTAGGGACAGACGTCCTCGGTTGTCCGTCAGTTAAGATGAAGTTTAACGGACAGTCGAGGATGCCTGTCCCTATTTTCAAACTTAATATGGGTGTGCAACATTATACTAAAAAATGTCAATTTTATGTCTTGAAAAGGAATAAAATTAAGAATATAATATTGGTCACAGGTTGATATTTATAGGGAGGAATTACAATGAAAATGGCTTATGAAAATTATAAATTTCGTTCTTTAGTGGGTGAAAAAACCGATTGGAATGGTTATTGGATAACCTCACAGCGTTTTTATCATATACCTTCCTGCCACAAATACGGATATAACAGGTTACCTGAATTTAATTCTGAGATACAGAATATACACACTCTTTTTAGAAAAAGTTTTGTTTTAGGTGAAAATAAAATTAAATCTGCAAAGATGTTTATAACTGGTGATGACCTTTATAAACTTTATATTAATGGTGATTTTGTGGGAGAGGGACCTGCACAGTCTTACCCCTTTTCATACAATTATAACTGCTTTGATGTTACCGATTTGCTTAAAAGCGGAGATAACACAATAGGTGTACACTTATATTACCAAGGTTTATTTAATATTTATCTTTTAAGTGCAGATAATCTTTGCGGTATGGCGGCTCAGCTTGAAATTGATTTCTATGATGGCTCGTCTCAAACAATAGTGAGTGATAAAAGTTGGAAATATACCGAGTGTGAAGCATATTCTTTCCGCTATATGCATGGATATCAAACGGTATTTTCAGAAGATATGGATCTTAACAAATATCCTTCTGAGTGGAGAAATACAGATTTTGATGAGACTGATTGGGAAAGAGTGTTCATTCAGTCGAGAAAATTTCCGCCCGAATATAATCTTGTTCCACAGGTTACTCCCACTGTAAAGCACGAAAAGAAATTTCCTGTAGAAATAAAAAGGCTTGATAACGGATACTGGTTTGATTTCGGCGAGGAATTAACCGGAAACCTATCTTTCTGCATTAAAGGTGAAAAAGGCGATGTAATTGAATTGCGTTTTGGCGAAGAGCTTAACGAGGATGGAAGTGTTCGTTATAAGCTTCGCGCTAACTGTACTTATTCTGACCTTGTAACCCTTTCGGGTAAAGAAGAATTTGTAGAAAGCTTTGATTATAAGGGCTTTAGGTATGCGGAAATTTTAAATATACCGCAAGATATAAATCCGCAAGAGGTTTATGTTTTTAATCGCCATTATCCTTTCCCCGAAAATGCTGCGTATTTCAAATCCTCAAATGAAAAAATCAATAAAATTTGGGATTTATGTTATCGCACGGTTAAGATTGGAACTCAGGATACATATTATGACTGTCCAACAAGAGAACGCGGCGGATTTATAGGCGATGCCTTTCTTACGGGTTTGGTGCATTTATATCTTACAGCCGATATACGTATTTATAAAAAGTTTTTGATTGACTGCGCTAATGGGTCACGTTATTTTCCGCCGCTAATGGGGCATGTACCTTCTTACAATATAAGTATGCTTATAGAATATGCTTGTCTTATTCCGATGATGTTGGAACAGTACTATCAGTTCACGGCAGATAAGGAGTTTGTAAAGGAAATGCTTCCCGTTGCAGAGGGCATTTTTGATTTCTATGAAGACTATTTAAATGAAGACTTTTTGCTGGAAGGTCTGAAACACGCCGATGATGCGGCTCATATGATGGGAGTAATACTCGTTGATTGGCCTGAAAATCTGCGAGATAACTATGATTTTGATCTTTCCAAGACAGGGCAAGGTATATGTACTATTGCAAGTATGTTTTTCTACGGTTTCTTGAAATCCATGTCAGGGCTTTACAGACTTGTAGGCGATAATGAACGATCCGAAGAGCTTGAGTTGCTTTATACCAAAATTGGAAATGCTATTATCGAAAAAACATATGACTATAAAACAGGTCTTTTCAGAGATACTCCTGATTCAACACATTCGGCTTTGCACGCTAATGTAATGCCGTTGTATTTCGGACTCGATGTTCCCGGCGGTCACGCTTCAATAGTAAAATTAATATCCGAAAAAAGACTTAACTGCAACGTGGCTTTTGCTTATTTTGTGATTGAAGCATTATACAGAATAGGAGAAAACGAGTTAGCAAGCAACTTGCTTAATGGTGAGGATGAGCATTCGTGGTATAATATGGTAAGAGAGAATGCAAGCTGCCTAATGGAGGCTTGGGGAGCAGACCAAAAATGGAACACAAGCCTTTCTCACCCTTGGGGTTCTTCACCAATTTATTTTTATGCAACAAAAATAATGGGAATAGAAGCCGCCAAAGCAGGTATGAAACACTTTAAGATTTCGCCTAAAATTTGTGATGAGCTTGATTGGGCTGAGATTGAATTGCCGATTCCGTTAGGAAAAATTTGTGCTAAAATGAAGCACACCGCGGATGGAATAGAATATACTGTTTCCGCTCCCGAAGATGTAAAACTCGATTTTGAAGGCGAAAATATTAAATTCAGCAGAATATAAAACGAACTAAAAAGGTCGGAATTTCCGACCTTTTTCAATTTTAGTATTTATTACATTTATAAATACTTGCCTTTATGATAAAAATGGTATATAATAGTAAATTGGAATATTATTGTGGGGGGATTTTTTGGATATTCAAGTGGGCGATAAACTGAAAATGAAGAAAAACCACCCTTGCGGTAATGATATTTTTACCGTCACGCGAATTGGTATGGATTTTAAGCTAAGGTGTGACGGTTGCGGTCATGAAGTAATGGTGCCGCGTTCAAAAGCCGAAAAGGCGATAAAGAAAATTATTAAGGCTGACGGAGAATAAATATGTTTGATAAACTTGAAACAGTTGTAAACCGATATGAACAAATAGGTGTTGAACTTACACGCCCTGATGTGGCTTCTAACAATGAGCAATTCAGAAAGCTTATGAAGGAGCATAGCGATTTAACTCCTATCGTTGAAAAATACCGTGAATATACTGCCGCCAAAGAGGCAGAGCAAGAGGCTCTCGAAATTTTGGCAGAAGCAGGCAGTGATAAAGAACTTCGCGAGCTTGCCGAAGAACAACTTAAAGAGGCTAAGGAAAATATAGTTGTTTTTGCCGATGAACTTAAAATTCTTCTGCTTCCTAAAGACCCGAACGATGATAAGAATGTTATTGTTGAAATCCGCGGAGGCGCAGGCGGTGAAGAGGCGGCGCTTTTCGCAGGTACGCTTTACAGAATGTTTACTATGTATGCCGAAAGCAGAAGATGGAAAACAGAGATTTTAAATGCAAACGAAACCGAACTTGGCGGTTATAAGGAAATCAGCTTTATGATTGAGGGCTCGGGTGCGTATTCTCGCTTTAAGTATGAAAGCGGTGTTCACCGCGTTCAGCGTGTACCTGACACAGAAACTCAAGGTCGTATCCACACTTCAACTGTTACTGTTGCAGTGCTTCCCGAGGCTGAGGATGTTGAACTTGAAATTAACCCTGCCGACCTTAAGATTGACACCTTCCGTTCTTCAGGTGCGGGCGGTCAGCATATTAATAAAACATCATCCGCTATTCGTGTAACACATATACCCACAGGAACGGTTGTTGAATGTCAGGATGAGCGAAGCCAGTTTAAAAACAAGGATAAAGCGCTTAAGATTTTGCGTTCCCGCCTTCTTGATGAAAAACAGCGCGAGCATGATGAAGCAATCGCGTCTGACAGAAAATCTCAGGTTGGTACGGGTGACAGAAGTGAGCGTATCCGCACTTATAATTACCCGCAGGGAAGAATTACCGACCATAGAATCGGTCTTACGATATATAAATTAGATCAGGTGCTTAACGGCGATATGGAAGAGGTCATTGATGCACTTATCACATATTATCGTGCGGAAGCATTAAAGGCAGAGCAAGAATAATTTTAAAAATAACGAAAGGAGTGGCAATTATGATAACCGAAAAACTTGAAACCGCAGCAAATTATGAAACCGCAGTGAAACGCTCGGCAGAAATTTTAAATTGTGGCGGTATTGTTGCCATTCCCACAGAAACCGTTTATGGGCTCGCTGCATCTGCTTGTGATGAAAATGCAATTAAAAAAGTATTTGAAGCAAAGGGCAGACCGCAGGATAATCCGCTTATAGTTCATATATCAGATATGGAAATGTTAAATGAAGTGGCTTGTAATATTCCCGAAACGGCACTTTTGTGCGCCGAAAAATTCTGGCCGGGTCCCTTTACAATGGTGCTTCCGAGAACTGATAAAACCGCACCTTGCGTTTCGGCAGGACTTAATACTGTTGCTGTCAGAATGCCAAGCCACAAAACCGCGCTTGATATTATAAATGCGGCAAAATTACCGTTGGCAGCTCCTTCTGCAAATCTTTCGGGAAGTCCAAGCCCCACAACCGCATTCCACGTGGAAGCAGACCTTTGCGGTAAAATTGATGCTATCGTTTATGACGGTGAGTGTAACGTGGGTGTTGAATCCACAGTTGTATCATTTTGTTGCAACCCACCAAGACTTTTAAGACCGGGAGCGGTTACGGCAGAACAGTTAAGAGAAATTATACCTGATTTGGTTATAGATAAAGCCATTTTAAATCAACTTGAAAAGGATGCAAAAGTAGAATCCCCCGGTATGAAATACAAGCATTACGCTCCCCAAACTGAGTGCTATTTGGTTGAGGGCGAAGGTTTTGCGGATTTTGTAAACGGAAGAGAAAATTGTGTTGCGGTTTGTTTTAGTGAAGAAAGCAAAAAAATCACAATTCCCAAAATTATTTATGGAAAAGCAGAAGATGAAAGCACACTCGCACACGAAGTTTTCTCGGTACTTCGTAAAGTGGATGATTTGAGTCTAAACGAGGTGTTTATTCACGCGCCTTCAAAGGATGGAATCGGTCTTGCAGTTTATAACAGATTGCTTCGTGCTTGTGGGTTTAAGGTGATAAGATTATGAGTGTTGTAATTGGTCTTACAGGTCCTACCGGTTCGGGTAAAAGCACAGCTTCAAAAACTGCTGAAGTATTAGGCTTTAAGGTTATTGATTGCGATAAAATGGCTCGCGTGGCGGTGGAAAAAGGAAAAGATGGATTGGTGGCTTTAACTAAAGTTTTCGGCGATGAAATTTTGAATGATGATAACACTTTAAATCGAAAACGTTTAGCGGAAAAAGCCTTTTGCACAAAGGAAAACACTGAGCTTTTAAATAAAACTCTTTTACCTCATATAGTAACGCTTGTAAAAAAAGAAATTAATACGCCGTTTGTTTTGCTCGATGCACCCACCCTTTTTGAAAGCGGAATAAACAGTGTGTGCAACGCTACTATTGCGGTTTTGGCAGATGAAAATATAAGGCTTAAAAGAATTTGTGAACGCGATTTAATAGATAAAAAAGCGGCAATGCTTAGAATAAATGCAGGCAAACCCGATGAGTTTTATTTGAATAATGCTGATTTTATAATTTATAATAATACAAATGAAACGGATTTTATAAAAGAATTTGAAAAAATAGTTTGTGATATAAAAACGAAATTTCAGTAAGGGAGAATGATTATGTCAGAAACAAAATCTTTAACAGAAGAATTAAAGGAAAAACTTTTTCTTAAAAAGCAAAACGGCAGAATTATAGCTGATGATGCTTTACTTGCAGAGTGCGATAACTACTGCGAAAATTATAAAAAATATCTTGATGATGCTAAAATTGAGCGTGAAGCGGTTGAGGCTTCTATTTCTCTTGCAAAAGCAAAGGGCTTTGTGGAATTTAAAATCGGCGAGAAGTATAACGCAGGCGATAAGGTTTATATAAATAACCGTGGCAAGGCAGTTGCATTTGCGGTTATAGGTAAAGAAAGCGTAGAAAACGGTGTTAATATAACCGCTGCTCATATTGATTCACCACGCCTTGATTTAAAACCCAATCCGCTTTATGAGGAACTTGAATTGGCACTTTTTAAAACCCATTATTACGGCGGAATTAAGAAATATCAGTGGACTGCTGTTCCCTTGGCACTTCATGGTGTGTTTGCTCTCAAAGATGGGTCAGTTATTAAGGTTTGCATCGGTGAAGAGGAGAACGAGCCTAAGTTTGTGATAAACGACCTTTTACCTCATTTGGCGCAGGAACAGAGTAAGCGTACTTTAAGTGATGGCATAAGAGGTGAAGAACTTAATGTTCTTATCGGAAGCCATCCTTTCAGAGATGAAAAGGGCAGCGAACTTGTAAAACTTAATATATTGAAACTTTTCAATGAAAAATACGGTATCACCGAAAGTGATTTCCTTTCTGCCGAGCTTGAATTGGTGCCTGCAGTTAAAGCTTGTGATATTGGTCTTGATCGTTCAATGATTGGTGCGTATGGTCAGGATGACCGCGTTTGTGCATATCCTGCACTTACCGCT
>JAZTXU010000248.1:0-7929 GCA_045636565.1 Acutalibacteraceae bacterium | reverse complement strand
GCCATTAACGGACTTTTAGGTGCAGGCGGTGGAATGATAGCCGTACCGCTTCTTAAAAAAATGGGGTTAGAACAAAAATCGGCTCATGCAAATGCCGTTGCAATAATTTTGCCAATAAGCATTTTAAGCGCTATTTTATATTTGTATAAGGATTATGTAAACCTACCCGATGCCCTGCCCTATATTCCAACAGGTATTTTAGGTGCGGTGCTTGGCACTTATTTTATGAAAAAAATATCTCCTTTATGGCTTAAAAGAATTTTTGGATTTTTTATGATTTACGCAGGCGTCCGCCTGCTATTAAAATGAATATCACAGCCCTTTTAGCAGGGCTTTTTTCAGGGATTTTAGGTTCAATGGGGCTTGGTGGCGGTGCGGTTTTGGTAATTTATCTGTCCCTCTTTACAGATACAAAACAACTTGCCGCACAAGGTATTAATCTTATATTTTTCATCCCAATAGCAATAATTTCTGTAATAATCTATTGGGTAAAAAAACAAATCAAATGGAAACTTACTTTAAAAATTGCGGCTTGGGGAATTTTAGGTACTGCCGCGGGACTATACTTCACCGACTTTTTAGGTGGTAAAATAACCGCAAAAATATTCGGGGGACTCCTTATTTTAATGGGAATTAAGGAAATTTTCACAAAAAGCAATAAAAAAGTTGCAAATGACGAGAAAAACTGTTATACTAAAACCGAATAAATGTTCGTTTGGGGGAATTTTTATGTCTAAACAGCCTCTGACCGAAAAGCAAACGGAAGTTTACAACTTTTTGGTAAAGCAAATGTCGGAAGGACTGCCGCCCACCGTGCGTGAAATTGGCCAGGCAACGGGTATTAAATCCACATCCACTGTTCACGCATATTTAAGCGCCCTTGAAGAAAAGGGCTACATAACAAGGGATGCAAAAAACTCAAGAGCTATTAAACTTAATTCTGATTTTGAATCCTCTATGGTACCGCTTGTTGGCAGAATCACCGCAGGAAAACCCATTTTGGCGGTTGAAGAAATTGAGGATTATATTCCTTATCCTTCCCGAGATGCCGAGGGTCTTTTTGCCCTAAAGGTTGTGGGACTAAGTATGAGAGACGTAGGTATTCTTGACGGCGATATTATCGTGGCAGATAAAAACAAACCCTGCAAAAACGGTGATATTGTGGTTGGTATGGATGGTGATGAAGCCACCGTTAAACGTCTGCTTATTAAAAACGGTCAAATCATATTTATGCCCGAAAACCCCGATTTCTCACCCATTTACCCCGAAAGACCAACCGTTTTAGGCAAGGTTGTGGGAAGTTACAGAAGGTATTAATGCTTTATGGAAATTAAAAAATATGTTGAAATATTTACGGACGGTGCCTGCTCCGGAAATCCGGGTCCCGGTGGTTGGGGAGTAGTTCTTCGTTTCGGTCAACACGAAAAAGAACTTTCGGGTGGCGAGAGGGACACTACCAACAACCGAATGGAACTTACGGCTGCCATTATGGGACTTTCTGCCTTGAAAGAGCCTTGCCGGGTTCGCCTTGTTACTGATTCTAAATATGTGGCAGATGGGATAACTAAAGGTTGGGCGGTTTCGTGGCAGAAAAACGGATGGCGAAAGGCAGACAGAAAACCTGCCTTAAACCCCGATTTGTGGGAAAAGTTGCTTGAACTTATTAACACCCACGATGTCACTATTGACTGGGTAAAAGGACACGCAGGTCACCCCGAAAACGAGCGGTGCGATAAACTGGCAGTTGAGTTTTACAAAAGTTTGCAGGGTTAAATTATGGATAAAAAATTTATGTATGAGGCTTTACGGCTTGCTCGCGAAGCGGCAGAAATCGGTGAAATCCCCGTTGGTGCTGTGATAGTTAAAGACGGTAAAATTATAGCCGAGGGGAAAAATATGCGCGAAACAAAGCAGAATGCTTTATCTCACGCAGAAATTGAGGCTATCAATAACGCTTGCAAAACTTTAAATAGTTGGCGTCTTGATGATTGCGAAATGTATGTCACCTTGGAACCCTGCCCTATGTGTACGGGGGCAATTATCAACGCACGGATTAAAACTCTGATTTTTGGCGCTTACGACCAAAAAAGCGGCAGTATTGACAGCGTTGTTAATCTTTGTGATTATCCTTACAACCACAAGGTTGAGGTTTACGGTGGCATTTGCGAGGATGAATGCCTCAAGGTTTTGAAAGATTTTTTCATTAATTTGCGAAATTTGTAAAAAAGTGTTGCAAAATGCAGCAAAGTATGTTAGAATCTTAACAATTGAATATTTCTATATGAAATCTGCAGAAGAATTACCGACTGTGGACGGATAGAACTTTGGAGAATCCCGCCAAAGCGGGTGCCGAAGGGGCAAAGCGCAAAAGCTAATCTCTCAGGCAAAAGGACAAAGCGATTCACCGTATTTTACGGTTAATTTTGTTTTTTTGAGAGGTTGCACTATGCAATCTCTCTTATTTTATTTTTAAGGAGTTTTAAAATGGATAAGATTTTAGAAATTGTGCAAAAAGTAAACGCCTATCTTTCAGATTATGTTCTTATAATCTTGCTTGTGGGCGCAGGTCTTTTCTTCACCTTTATTACACGATTTGTTCAAATTCGTTGTTTTGGTGAAGGCTTAAAAAAGGTATTTGGAAACATTTCACTCAAGGGCGGCAATAGTGAAGGTGGTCTTTCCTCCTTCCAAGCTTTGGCTACCGCTGTTGCAGCTCAGGTAGGTACCGGTAACATCGTTGGTGCTTCGGGCGCTATTCTTGTGGGTGGTCCCGGTGCTATTTTCTGGATGTGGATTATAGCCTTCTTGGGTATGGCAACTATTTATGCCGAGGCAGTTTTAGCTCAGGATACAAGAGTCAAAGATGCTAACGGAGAAATCCACGGAGGCCCTGTTTATTACATAAAGAAGGCTTACAAGGGTATTTTTGGTAAATTTTTAATTGGTTTCTTCTCAATCGCTGCTATTTTAGCTTTAGGCTTTATGGGAAGCATGGTTCAGTCAAACTCTATTGCCGAATCCTGCAAAACCGCATTTAATATTGACGGTTGGATTGTTGGTATTGTTTTAGCTATTGTTTCCGCTATCATCTTTATCGGTGGTGTTAAGCGTTTAGCAGCCGTTACCGAAAAGTTAGTTCCCATTATGGCAGTTGTTTTCCTTTTGGGCGGTCTTGTTATTCTAGGTATTCGCATTGAATACTTACCCAAAACCTTTGGTATGATATTTAAATTTGCATTCACACCTTCTGCTCTTATTGGCGGTACTGTTGGTTATGCAATTAAAACCGCAATCAGTCAGGGTGCTAAGCGCGGTCTTTTCTCAAACGAAGCAGGTATGGGTTCAACACCTCACGCACACGCTCAGGCTAATGTTGAAAAGCCACACGACCAGGGCGTTGTTGCTATGGTTGGTGTGTTTATTGACACCTTCGTTGTTCTCACAATGACCGCTTTAGTTGTTATTTCCTGCCTCTTTGTGGGTAACGGTCCTTTAGCAAATGCAACCGGCAGTAATTATGAAGCTATATTAGCTTCTTCGGGCATTTCAAAAACAAATGCAATGCAAACCGCATTCGGTGGAGCTATCGGTAACAACAGCATTGGTAATATTTTCATTGCAATTTGCTTGTTGTTCTTTGCTTATTCAACAATTTTAAGCTGGAACTTCTTTGGTAAGATTAACGTTCAGTATTTATTTAAAAACAATAAGATTGCAGTTGCAATTTACTCTGTAATCGCTATTGCTTTCATATTCCTCGGCACATTGCTTTCCAACGATTTAGTTTGGGAGCTTACCGACTTCTTCAATTACCTTATGGTTCTCCCCAACGTTTTAGCTTTAATTCCGTTAGCATCTATAGTTGCAAAATCAGCTAAAAAGAAATATTCAAATAGTTTGAAATAAACTGAACAATAACAAAAAACGGTAAAAGTGAGATTTCACTTTTACCGTTTTTTATTTTAATATTATTTGGTTAAATAAATCAAAAGCACCGAAACATCGGCAGGGCTAACACCCGAAATACGCGAAGCCTGAGCAATATTTGCAGGGCGGATTTTATTTAATTTTTCAATAGCCTCAAGCCTTAATCCCGTGATATTGCTATAATTAATATCCTCGGGGATTCGCTTGTTTTCGAGCCTTAACATCTCGTTTACCTGCGAAACCTGACGGCTGATATATCCCTCATATTTAATTTCGATATCAACCTTTTCTCTGACACTTTCGGGAAGGTCGGGTCTGTCTTTATCAAACTCGGCTAACATTTCGTAATTAAGTTGCGGACGTTTTACAAGGTCTGAAAGGCGCATACCCGTGGTCATTACAGCAGTACCTTTTTCTTCCAACAATTCGTTAAGTTTTGGATTCGGGGCTAAAAATGTTGATTTTACGCGCTCAATTTCCTCTTCCTTTAATGCTTTTTTACGCAGAAACTCAGCATATTGTTCCTCACTTATAAGACCTAATTCATAGCCTATCGGCATTAAGCGTTCATCGGCATTATCTTGGCGAAGAAGCAATCTGTATTCGCTGCGCGAGGTCATCATTCTGTATGGGTCCATGCAACCCTTTGTCACAAGGTCATCAATAAGAGTACCGATATATGACGAAGCTCTCGATAACACAAGTGGCTCCCTGCCCTGAATTTTAAGTGCCGCATTTATACCTGCCACCAAGCCTTGTGCGGCAGCTTCCTCATATCCCGAGGAGCCATTGAACTGACCTGCGCCGTAAAGACCCTCAAAATCCTTCATTTCGAGTGTGGCTTTTAAAGCTAATGGGTCAACACAGTCATACTCAATAGCGTAAGCGTTACGCATAATTTTCACATTTTTAAGGCAGGGAATTGTTTTGTAAAGTTCAATCTGCACCTCTTCGGGAAGTGAAGAAGAAAGACCCTGCAAATACATTTCCTCTGTATCCTCACCGCAAGGCTCAATAAAAAACTGATGACGCTTTTTATCGGCAAAGCGCATAATTTTATCCTCGATACTCGGACAATAACGCGGTCCCACACCCTCGATTTCGCCTGCATATAGCGGTGAACGGTTAATATTTTCAAGAATTACACGCTTTGTTTCATCGTTAGTATATGAAATGTGGCAAACAACCTTATTTTTAGGCTTTTCTTCGGTTGAAAAACTGAACGGTACGGTTTTTTCGTCCCCCGCCTGAACCTCAAGTTCTGAAAAATCAATACTATCCCTAGAAACTCGTGCGGGTGTTCCGGTTTTAAAGCGCCTTAGCGGAACGCCTAATTTTTTTAAAGATTCAGCCAAAGCATTTGCAGGGAAAGCACCGTCGGGTCCGGATTCAAAATTCACTTCACCAACATAAATTCTGCCACCAAGGAAAGTTCCCGTTGCAAGAACTACCGCCTTTGCAGTAAAATCCGCTCCCAAAGCGGTAACACAGTGCCAAACACCGTCTGTTTTTTCAATTTCCACTATTTCACACTGTTTAACATCCAAATGTTCTTGAAGTTCAACTACATGCTTCATATGTCCGCTGTAAGCTCTGCGGTCTACCTGAGCGCGAAGCGAATGTACGGCAGGGCCTTTTCCAAGATTTAACATTCTACTTTGAAGCGAATGTTTATCTGCCGCTTTGCCCATTTCGCCGCCCAAAGCATCAAGTTCACGAACAAGATGACCCTTTGCGGTACCGCCTATTGACGGGTTACAGGGCATATTGCCTATCCAATCAAGGCTTACTGTGAAAATTATGGTTTCACACCCAAGCCTTGCGCTCGCAAGTGCGGCTTCTATTCCTGCATGGCCTGCACCAATAACCGCCACATCGTAAGAACCCGCGTTATATCGTTTTATTGACAAAAAAATCCCTCTTTTAATCGTTGTTTATTTTTTCAAGTTTCTTTTGCTGGCGAATATCTCTTCCTATAAACCTGTAACCATCATAACTTCCGATAAGTCTTGATGAAACACGGGCAGAATAACGTTCCTCTATCTGTTTCATTGTAAGATTTGTGTTAATTATGGTAGGTTTTCGGCTGAGCATTCTGGTGTTTATTATGTTATAAAACACCGATTTTGTAAACGCGGTTGCCATTTCTGTGCCAAGGTCATCAATAACCAGCAAATCGCAGTTTAAAATAGAATCATAACTGCCTCTGCCCTCGCCCGCAAACTTTTCCGACTCGATTACAGAAAACAAATTCTCAGCCGATGCATAAACGGGAATGTAACCCTTTTCAACAACTCCCGAAACCATTGCCAACGAAAGATGAGTCTTTCCAAGTCCTGCATTTCCCATAAAGAGTAAATTCGGTGATATTTCGGGATTAAAACCTATCACATATTCACGGCAAAACTTTAATATTGCAGTCATTCTTCTGCGGGGATTCTGACCTTCTGAATCCTCTTTATCGGAGTAATATTTCAAATCGAAATTATCAAAACGGCATTCATTTAAAGGCATTTCACGAGAAAGTTCACTAGTCATCACACGTGCCGCCTCGCGCTTTACACAGTCGCAAATCTTGCCTGAAACATAGCCTGTATCGTGGCAAGTTTCACAGTTATATTCAATTTCGGGAATCTGCGCTTTTTCTAAAATAAGCTTCTTTTCGGCGGCTAACGCCTCTGACTTCTTGCGTAAATCCTCAACGCCCTTTTTGCCGTCAGAAAGAGCGGCAATAGCGATTTTAGCGCCAATAAAAGAAAGTTCGCGGTCAATTTCTGCTATCCGCTCATTCGAATTATAAAGCGCTGTAAGCAACATTTCTCTCTTTGCCTCTTTTTCTTTTAAAGACTGCTTTATATTCTCGAAAGCCTTTTTATATGTAGCCTCTTTTGTTATCATTTTCTTCACTAATCCTTTGTGTTCAGCATTTTTTCATATAAATCAAGGTCATAAGCAGCGCCGTCTGCTTTTTCGGGTTTTATTCTTGATTCTTCCAAATCTTTCACCGTTTTAATATCTGCGTTATACCAGTTTTCTATTATTTTAGAGGTGTAGGCAAAAATGAACTTTGATTTGGTATTCACACATTCCTCATAAGCCGCTTCAATCAAATCTTTAGATAACTGCCATTCGCAAAGCCATTTGAACGCTAACTCCTCTTCCTTTTGGCTAGGCTTTCGCTTTTCAAGACCAAAAGCCGCACAAACAACGCTCCAACACGATTCAACCTGCGCTCTTCTTTTATTTTCTTCCTCTGCCTCTGAAATGCTTGTAATGCCCTTATTAACCCATTCAACCGCAACAGATTCAATAAATCTTAAATTAGCCTTATTTTGGCTGACCGCCAATTCAATGATATATAAAATAACCGAAACATCAAGCCCTAAATCATCATAAATCCAAACCAATGAGCGCTGTACATTATCAGACAAATGAATCTTACCTAACTTAATTGTAGCCTCTCTTAATAAAAAGGCTATCTTCGGATCTTCGTTACCTCTTCTTATAACATCACTGTGTGTGGGCTTTTCGGAAAGCGAAACTACTTTAATCTCATTCTTTTTAACCTCGGCAGGTTTATTCACAGGAAGCAAAATTCCTGTATCCGCCCAATAAAGCAAGGCTTCTTTAACATCATATTCCCCTACACCCGTGGCATCAGAAATTACAGAAATTTCTTCAACCAACATTTTTCTGAATATGTAAAGAAGAACTTTAACATGCTCTGCCTTACAGAGTCTTAAATATCTGTCCACCGCAGAACTCGGCACCGGCACTGTGGAGGTGAGTTCTGACGGATTTATTGTGTAATCCATTTCTTTTCTCCAAAATCCTAAAATCTTATAATTAATTATTATACCAATTTTAAGCCTTGTTGTAAATAGGTAAAATTTCATAAAAAGGAGTCCCGAAATTTCACAAAAAAATGGGGACTTATTCAGTCCCCAATAAATATTAGTAAGCTTTTCCCCAATAGAGCATGTGCTTTGCTTCTTTTCCGCA
>JAZTXU010000247.1:0-9355 GCA_045636565.1 Acutalibacteraceae bacterium | reverse complement strand
TATTTCTACTTTGGTTATAATATCGGTGTAATCGTACCAAGGAGTTTCACCGTAAGAACCAAAATCCTGTGCAGCACCGATGCCATCTATTTTTAAAGTGCCATCTTCGTATACATACCAGAATGCATCTTCACCGCAAGTGCCGCTACCTAAAATATCGTTTGACAGTTCAACAATATTGCAGTTATAACTGATAATTCTACAATCGCTGTCAACTTTAAGAGATAGTACACTTCGTTTGGGTTCGCCGTACCAATCTGTGGCGATTTCTACATTCCAGACGCCGTTGTTATAGTTTATTTTACCGGGGTAGCTTTTCATAACTTCGCCACCGCCGCCTAATGACGAATAGTAAAATGTGTAGTGGTCTGTTTCGGGATCATAATTTTTTGAGAGACTCAAATCAACGGTATCAACGGCGAAATTGTCTATAATAGTGTTGCGAACCGCCTCACCTTTGAATACTATGCCATCTTCAAATTCTGAAACAACGGCATCTTCTATATCCCATATGCGCCCTAAATGATAAGAAACGCCGGCAATATAATCAATATTATCGGCGGTGATAATACCGTCATATTGCGCAAGGAAATCTTCCGCTTCTAACCTCCATAACAGAGGATGGTCAACCAGAGACTTGGCAACCTTAATCCACTCGCATGAAGTGAGGGTATTGCTTTTAATATAACTATCTGATTGAGCGTCATATAATTCTATTGCAAAAGAATCGGAATCCATATAAATTAACGCTTCACTAAATGCACCTTTATCGGTGAAAATATAAGAATAAAAGACTTTGCCTTCATCATCGTACCACCACATATATGCAATATCCAATATTTTCATATCTAAACTTGTGTTATCGGAATTATGCGCGGTGATAATTATTGATTTATCTTTATCTTCTTTAATAGAAATGCTTTCAATACGTTTATCCAACACTTCAATAGGAATTTCGCAAACTTTTTCAAATAACTCAACTTCTATAATATTTTCCCCAATGGTTCCGAGTTCGTTTATTGCGTAAATTCCGCTTATCCTATCCATCTTTTTAGAATAAACAACTTTTCGGTAAGCATTAGTATAATCGGTATTGTATTTCACGTCTTCGTAAGTTCCGTCTTTATACTGAATTCTGATAACCGCACCCTTTAAATTGATTTTTTCGTTTTGGATATATTTTGTTTTATCGGGTGATTTTATAAGTTTAAGTTCTTCAATGGGATTTTCAATGATTGTTGTTTTGAAAGTGGCAGAGGCACCTAAAAGATAACCGGTAACCTCATAAGTTTCACCTACTTGCCAAGGTTGCTCGTTTTGCAAGTTGTTTGAATTATCGGACACATAATAATATTGACCTTCATATATGAATCCGTAATTATCGTAACTATCGATTATTTCGGCCTTTGTTCCATCCTTCAAGGTTACTTCTGAAAGAACAGGGGAACTGTTGTAGTACTCAAACATTCCGTTATCGTACGAATCAATACCTTCAATAAGGGTAATGTCTTCCAAAACAATACTCTTAACGGGGCTTTCTTTTATTATTAAATTAAATGTATCGCTAACACCCAAAACAGTGCCGGTAAGAGTGTATGTTCCCACAGTTAAAGGTTGTTTGTTCTGAAGGTCATTTATATTGGAGTCAAACCAAAACCATTCACCGCCGTCTATTTCAATACTTCCGTAAAAACTTTCGGTTGCACCGTCTTTATATGTTACGGTTCCGCTTAAAGTTGGTGAGTGGTAATAATAATTATCACCCTCATAGTATCCGTTTGTGTATTCCATAATAGTCACATCATCAATTTCAATGCTTTCTATTGGTGAATCTGTTATTGTTAAATTAAATGTATCACTAACGCCTAAAAGTGTACCGGTAAGAGTATATGTTCCTCCCAACACAAACGGCTGTTCAGACTGTTTGTCCCAAAAATTGGAGTCAATCGAATACCATTCATCGTTTATATAAAGTCCGCCACTAAAACTTGCAGTTGTACCGTCTTTATATGTTACAGTTCCGCTTAAAGTTGGTGAGTGGTAATAATAAATTTCACCGTCATAGTATCCGTTTGAATATTCGATAATAGTTACATCATCAATTTCAATACTTTCTATTGGTGAATCTGTTATTGTTAAATTAAATGTATCACTAACGCCTAAAAATGTACCGGTAAGAGTATATGTTCCTACTGTTAAAGGTTGTTTGTTTTGAATATCCCATATATTGGAGTCAATTGAATACCATTCATCGTTAACTTCAATACTTCCGTAAAAACTTTCGGTTGTACCGTCTTTATATGTTACGGTTCCGCTTAAAGTGGGGGTATGGTAATAATAATTATCACCATCATAGTATCCATTACTGTATTCCTTAATCGATATATCTTCGATTTCAATATGTTCTATGGGGGAATCTACAATAGTAGCATTAAATTTGGCGGTAATAGGGGAATATTCAATATAATCAACCGACTCCGACCACCAACCTAAACTGCAAGTAACATTATACGTATTGCCGACAGTCCACAATTCATCAAATTGAGCAGACCAAGAATCTTCGTTGAGCATAAATTCAGTATCATCAATAGTAATATAGCTCCATTCCGATTTAACACGAGTACCATCTTTTAAAATTGCTGTGAATTTAGGAACTCTATTGTAATTATGTAACTCATAAATATAATAACCATATTGTTCATCATAATGACCACTTGTATTTTCTATAATAAAAACTTCGTTTCGTTCTAACTCAATGCTCGCAATTGGAAACTCTTTTTTCTGGCAATAGATACAACGCTGATTTTCAAGGCTATGGCTGCCTAAGGTTGGGTTTTTTATACAGATTTCGCAGTGCCAGTTAGCAGATTCAAGTTCATCATTTCCATCATATATAGAAATGTTCTCTTTAATGCCTTCGTACCAAACATCGGAAAGCGCCGTACAACCCGAAAAAGCATTTTCGCCAATCTCATAGACACTTGGCATAATGATGTTAGTCAAACTACTACAGTTTTCAAATGTAGAATAAGAAATATAATTAACACTATCAGGTATAGTAATACTTTTTAGACTGCTACAATTCTCAAAAGCACCTTCACCAATAAAGTCAACAGATGCTGGAAATTCAATACTTTCAAGACCACTACAATTGCTAAATGCACCGCCGCCAATATGATTAACAGAGGCGGGGATATCAATATTTTCAAGGCTGGTACATCCATAGAAAACTCCCGTTCCAATACGAGTGAGTGTACTCGGAAGTGAAACTTCGGTTAGAAGATTGCACTCGTAGAAAGAGGTAGAACCAAGTGATGTAACACCTTCTTCAACTATTATTTTTGTAATGTTTGTTCCCCACGGAGCCATTATTCCACCAGCGTAACCTTCTGAAGTAGCACCGTTTCCAGAAATAGTAAGCTCGGTACCTCTTAATGTCCAAGTACAATCACCGGTAATTCCGCTTAAAATACGTTCAAAACCGCACATATTACAAGTAAGGTCTAATCTGTCATCATATACATGAGGTTCGGGATTCGGCTCCGAACATGCGTTACAAATCTCATCACACACACTATCATATGCATGAATAACCGTTCTTTCAAAACTACACTCATCACAAAGTGTATCACAAGAACTTTCATATATATGATCAGAAGGTTTGCAAGAATTATAATGCCACGTAGCAGAAATAATACGTTCGTTGTTATCTCCAAATGTAATACCTGAATTATCACTGCCATCATACCAAACATCCGTGAGCGCATTGCAATAGTAAAATGCATCGTTGCTTATCTTGGTTAATGATGAACCCAATGAGATTTTCTGAAGTCCGTAGCAATATTTGAATGTTGAGGAATTAATGGTAACAACAGAATTCGGAATCGTAATGCTTGTCAAGCTGTCGCAAAAATAAAACGCACTTGAATCAATTTCTACTACACTTTCGGGAATATTGATGTATGATAAATTATTACAACTACGAAAAGCATAATAAGGAATGTTTTTTAAAGTATTACTTAGATAAACCGTTTTAAGATTATTGCAATTCTCGAAAGTGTTTTGTCCCATTTCTTCAACGCCATCGCAAAGAATCACTCTTCTTAGATTAATGCAGTCTTTAAAAGCCCAAGAAGCTATTGATTTAACTGACCCAGGTACTGTTAGTTCTACGATGCCACATTCATAAAATGCTCTGCCTATTTTAGTAACGCTATTTGGGATTCCTACTGTTTGAATCGTATAACAATCTCGAAAAACATAATCACCTATTGCGGTTACAGGATATCCGCCAAGCGAGGCGGGTATTTCCAAATCAGTGTCGGTTCCTGTGTAACCGGTAATAGTTGCTTCACCGTCAGTTACGGTATACAGGTATTGCCCATCGCTGCTTTCAATAACTTCGGCGCTTGTTGTTATACCGCCTGAAATTGGCAGCATTGTTAACACCATAACCACGCAAATTATGACTGAAAGCATTTTTTTAATTTTTTTCAATTAAACCATCTCCCATTAGCAGATATTATAATTTTTTATAAATACATGCCTCAAAACTTATTAATCAGTAAGTTTATTTTAAGTGTAGCACTTCTAATTATAAAAATCAATAATTGTTAAAATATAGACAAAGTTTTTACTACATTCTTACTTCAAAAGGGGGTCGATAAAGGATGGATTTAGAGGTTGATTTTTGAGGCGAAAGTGAAATTTCTCCCATTTGTTTAGTTTTTTCGCGCAATGTTTGTGCAATATTACTATGAAAAACTCTGAAAAAAGTGCTTGACTGCCGGAAAATTTTAGTATATAATTGAAAATTACAATGATGATGGGGTATTGTGCTCCTATTGTGCTTTTTTGCAAAATTTTGGTATTATGGAAACTGCACAATATATGTCATCAAAGCGAGGCAAAAGGCACTATATGTGCCGAAAATTAACGGAGGAGTGATTGTAAACCTATGGAGTCAACTTCAATGGTAAAACCCGTTAGGTTGGGAAATAACGAGCGTATGACCTTTTCTAAAATAAAAGAAGTCATTGATATGCCCAATCTTATCGAAATTCAGAAAGACTCATACAAGTGGTTTGTTGAGGAGGGTCTCAAAGAAGTTTTCAGAGACATGGAAGCAATAACCGATTACAGCGGAAATCTGCAATTGAGCTTTATTGACTACCGTCTTGACGAAACGCCCAAGTACGATGTTACTGAATGCAAAGCTCGTGATACAACATACGCTGCACCTTTGCGTGTTACTGCGCGTCTTGTTAACTGCGAAACCGGTGAAATTAAAGAAAGCGAAGTTTCAATGGGCGATTTCCCCTTGATGACTGAATCCGGTACTTTCGTAATCAACGGAGCAGAGCGTGCAATAGTTTCTCAGCTTGTTCGTTCTCCCGGTGTTTATTATGCCGTAAAAGCAGACGAAAAAACAGGTAAGAAGCTGTTTTCCTCCACCATTATTCCTAATCGCGGAGCATGGCTTGAGTATGAGACATCTGTTTCCGATGTTTTATATGTAAGAATAGATAAAAACCGCAAACTTCCTCTTTCCACCTTTGTGAGAGCGTTAGGTCTTGGCACCAACGATATGATCAGAGAGGTCTTCGGTGAGGACGAGCGTCTTGCTGCTACTCTTGACATTGATGATACAAAATCGGTAGAAGAAGCATTGGTTGAGGTTTATAAGAAACTTCGTCCAAGCGAGCCTGTAACAATCGAAGGCGCTAAGAGTTATCTTGAACAACTCTTCTTCGATGCACGCCGTTATGATATTTCAAGAGTTGGCCGTTACAAATATAATAAGAAGTTAAGTATCGCTGCCCGTATTAAGGGTGCTGTTTTGTCACGCCCTGTTATTGATCCTATGACAGGTGAATTGTTGGCAGAGCCCGATACCACAGTTTCAAAGGAATTAGCCTTTGAAATTGAGAAGAAGGGTGTTAATGCGGTATACATTAATGCAATGGATTACGAAGGCAATGTTTCTGAGGTTAAGGTACTTTCAAGTGGTATGGTAAATCTTGCTGATTTTGTTGACTTTACCGAAGAAGAACTTGCAGAGCTTGATGCACTCGGCATCAATGAAATGGTTTCCTTTGCAGCGATTAAGGACATTATTGAAAATAACGAAACCAAGGAAGATATCCGCGCAGCTATTTTAGAGCGTGCCGATGAACTTATCCCCAAGCACATCACCATAGATGATATTTTTGCATCGGTAAGTTACTTCTTAGGTCTTCCCCATAATGTTGGTGAGGTTGACGATATTGACCATTTGGGCAACCGTCGAATCCGTTCTGTTGGTGAACTTTTGCAGAATCAGTTCCGCATCGGTATTTCCAGAATGGAAAGAGTTGTGCGTGACAAGATGACATTGCAGGCACAGGATCCCACTAATATTACACCTCAGTCACTTATTAATATACGTCCCGTTGTGGCAGCAATTAAGGAATTCTTTGGTTCATCACCCCTTTCTCAGTTTATGGACCAGACCAACCCCTTATCAGAGCTTACCCACAAGCGTCGTTTATCAGCACTAGGCCCCGGCGGTTTGTCTCGTGACCGTGCATCATTCGAAGTGCGTGACGTTCATTACACTCACTATGGCCGTATGTGTCCTATTGAAACACCTGAAGGTCCTAACATCGGTCTTATCTCTTACCTTGCAACCTTTGCAAGAATCAATAAATACGGTTTCATTGAAACACCTTTCAGAAAGGTTGAAAACGGCAGAGTTCTTGATGAAGTAGTTTATATGACTGCTGACGAAGAGGACGATTACGTTGTAGCACAGGCAAATGAGCCTATCGATGAAAACGGCTACTTTGTACACAAGAAGGTTAACACACGTTACCGCGAAGGCTTCCAGGAAGTTGAAATCAGCCGTGCTGAATTTATGGACGTATCACCTAAAATGGTGGTTTCTGTTGCAACCGCTATGATACCCTTCCTTGAGAACGATGATACCAACCGTGCGCTCATGGGTTCAAACATGCAGAAGCAGGCTGTTCCGCTTTTAAAACCCGAAAACCCGATTGTTGCAACCGGTATGGAATACAAGGCTGCTATTGACTCGGGCGTTGTTGTATTGGCAAAGCGCGCAGGTGAGGTTACATTTGTATCTGCTGATACAATTACAATCCGCGCAAACAACGGCGAACTTGATGATTATAAGCTTATTAAGTTCTTGCGTTCTAACCATGGCACCTGTATTAATCAGCGTCCTGTTGTTTCTGTGGGCCAGCAGATTAATGAGGGTGAAGTTATTGCCGACGGTCCCGCAACCTCAGGCGGTGAAATTTCTCTCGGTAGAAATGCTCTTATCGGCTTTATGACCTGGGAAGGTTATAACTACGAGGACGCGGTTCTTATCAATGAGCGCCTTGTTAGAGATGATATTTACACTTCAATTCATATCGAAGAATATGAGCTCGAGTGTAGAGATACAAAACTCGGACCCGAAGAAATCACAAGAGATATCCCCAACGTTGGTGACGATGCACTTAAAGACCTTGATGAGCGCGGTATTATCCGCATCGGTGCAGAGGTTACAGCAGGTGATATTCTTGTTGGTAAGGTAACACCTAAGGGTGAAACCGAACTTACCGCTGAAGAAAGACTTCTCCGTGCTATCTTTGGCGAAAAGGCAAGAGAGGTCAGAGATACCTCGTTGCGTGTTCCTCACGGTGAATACGGTACCATCGTTGATGTTAAGGTATTCACAAGAGAGAATGCATCAGAGTTAAGCCCCGGTGTTAATGTTGTTGTTCGTTGTTATATCGCACAGAAACGTAAGATTTCTGTTGGTGATAAGATGGCGGGTCGTCACGGTAACAAGGGTGTTGTATCCCGTATTTTACCAAGTGAAGATATGCCTTTCTTACCCGACGGTACTCCGCTTGATATCGTGCTTAATCCTTTGGGCGTTCCTTCACGTATGAATATCGGTCAGGTGCTCGAAGTGCACTTGGGTTATGCTGCACGCGCACTTGGCTGGAATATATGTACCCCTGTATTTGACGGTGCTCACGAAGAAGATATCCGTGAATGCTTCCGTTTGGCAGACCAGTCCACCAAGGAAGACAATTACAAGTTCAAGGATACAGCCGGTCTTGACTTCTCAAGAATCCCGCTCCGTGAGGACGCTAAAACTCAGTTGTTCGACGGTCGTACAGGCGAGCCCTTTGATAACCCCGTAACCGTTGGTTATATGTATTACCTCAAACTCCACCACTTGGTTGACGATAAGATTCACGCACGTTCAACCGGTCCTTACTCACTCGTAACCCAGCAGCCTCTCGGCGGTAAAGCTCAGTTCGGCGGTCAGCGTTTCGGTGAAATGGAAGTTTGGGCGCTCGAAGCATACGGCGCAGCATACACCTTGCAGGAAATTCTTACTGTTAAGTCGGACGATGTTGTTGGCCGTGTTAAGACTTATGAGTCCATCGTTAAGGGACAGAACATTCCAAAACCGGGTGTTCCTGAGTCCTTTAAGGTGCTTATTAAAGAATTACAGTCCTTGGGTCTTGATGTTAAGGTGCTCGATGAATTCGAAGAAGAAATCGACCTTAAGCAGACCTTCGATGATGACGATGATATCGGTCTCGGTATGCCGTCCATCCCCGAAGGCGAGGACTTCTCAATGGAAGATGGCTTTGACGGTGAAACCGTTGTTGATACTCTCCAGGGCTTCGGTCTTGAGGATGAAAACGGTGAAGCAATAGCCTTTGAAGAAGATGAACTCGATGCCGAGTTCGACGAAGAAATGTAACGGAGGGCAATGAATTATGGCAGAAATTGAATTTGAATCCATTAAAATAGGACTTGCGTCTCCCGAGCAGATCAGAAGCTGGTCACATGGCGAGGTTACCAAGCCGGAAACAATAAATTACAGAACCTTGAAGCCTGAGCAGGGAGGTCTTTTCTGTGAGCGCATTTTTGGACCACAGAAGGACTGGGAATGCCATTGCGGTAAGTATAAGAGAATCCGTTATAAGGGCAAGGTTTGTGAGCGCTGCGGCGTTGAGGTTACTCGCGCTAAGGTGCGCCGTGAAAGAATGGGTACCATTGAGTTGGCAGCCCCCGTTTCACACATTTGGTATTTCAAAACTATCCCCTCACGTATGGGATTGGTGCTTGATATCACCCCCAAGGCACTCGAACAGGTGCTTTACTTCTCACAGTATATCGTAATCGATCCGGGCTCAACTCCGCTCGAAAAGAAACAGTTGCTTAACGAAAAGCAGTACCGCGATATGCGTGAAAAATATGAGAACGATTTCAGAGCCGGTATGGGTGCAGAAGCTATTAAAGAACTTCTTTGCGAAATCGATCTTGAAAAAGAATGTAATGATCT
>JAZTXU010000246.1:0-1603 GCA_045636565.1 Acutalibacteraceae bacterium | reverse complement strand
ATAAGTTTTTTAATCACATTTATTCTTCATATCGGATTTATTGTTTTATGCCATCTGCTTGTACACTCGAAGGAAAAAGCAACCGAAAGGGTACTGCGTTTCGGCTCGATTTTTTCCAACTGCGGATATATGTCAATCCCGCTCCAACAGGCACTTTTAGGCGATGTGGGCGTATTTTATTCTGCCTCATTTATTGCAATATTCAATTTCTTCATCTGGAGTTACGGAATAATCACCATAAGCGGTGATAAAAAGTATTTAACGCCTAAAAAGATGGTTTTAAATCCCGGTATTATCGGTCTGAGCCTTGGTCTTATTGTATTCCTTTTCTCGGTGCCGATGCCGAAACTAATTTTAGAACCGATAAATTATATGTCGTCCCTTAATACCCCGCTTCCGATGATAATAATAGGTTATCACTTAACCAAAAGCAATTTGCTTTCAGGTTTCAAGGATTTGAATTGCATTTTTGCAATGGCTTTAAAATTGATAATTTTCCCCACTTTGGCATTGGGCGGAATGTACCTTTGCGGAGTCAGGGGAGATATGTTGGTATCGCTTCTTATTTCTTGTAGTGCGCCAACTGCGGCAATTACCACTATGTTTGCCGCGAAATTCGGAGCAAACACCTCTCTTTCGGTAAACTTGGTGTCACTCAGCACCATTCTTTCTCTGATAACAATGCCCTGTCTTATAACTTTGGCACAAACTATTGCATAAAATAATCACCTCCGGGAAAAATAATCCCAGAGGTGATTTTCATTGAAATTAACACAAAAAGAAACCGATTTATTAAAGGATTTGAAGGGACAGGAAAAACTTTGTGTGGAAAAATACACAAAATATGCATCAACTGCTCTAGACCCACAGTTAAAGGAACTTTTTACTTCGATTTCAAACATCGAACAACAGCATCTTAACACGATTTCACAGATTGAAAGCGGTAACACACCAAGTTCTAATGGTGGCTCGGGTCAATCGGTAAACACCGCATTCAAGCCGAACTACGGTATGGGTGACACTCCCGATAAACAGGCTGACTGTTACCTTTGTTCTGATTTATTGGCAGATGAAAAGCATGTGTCAAGCCTTTATAACACCTGTATTTTCGAGTTTAAGGATACCGCTATCCGCGACACCTTAAATCACATACAAAAAGAAGAACAAGGGCACGGCAAAATGATTTATGACTATATGTCAGTGAATAATATGTATTCTTAAATTAATCCCCGCGTAATAAACTATAATTTATCGATATATTGCTTTGCAATTCGATATTTTTGCCCTGCAAAATCGATATATTTTCGCTTGCACTCAAACTCGATATGGTATAAATCCACCGCACCCCGCAGGGCATATCGAGTGCGAAGCACATATCGAAGACCAACGGTATATATCGAAAATCCTGCAAAGGATTTATATCGAGAGTGAGACATTTGTCTCACTCATAAACTATAATTTGTCGAGTGCCTCGACTGTCAATCCGTGGAGGTTGTGTTTTTTGCAGAACCTTAACCCTAATGGCAAGCGTGTACGCTAAATTGGGGTTTATCACACTTATTTGTTGGCTTGAATATTAAAAGGCGGTTAAATCCTCTTGAAA
>JAZTXU010000245.1:0-13432 GCA_045636565.1 Acutalibacteraceae bacterium | reverse complement strand
GACCGAGAGGTTGGCGGAGTTATGGTATATGCAAAAACAAAATCGGCTGCGGCTTCTTTAAGTAAAGATATTACCGAACACCGCTTTAAA
This sequence comes from Acutalibacteraceae bacterium, assembly GCA_045636565.1. GTDB lineage: Bacteria > Bacillota > Clostridia > Oscillospirales > Acutalibacteraceae > UBA737. The sequence continues at coordinate 13,342 of JAZTXU010000245.1, read as the reverse complement.
AAAGAATATATAGCTTTAATTCACTCAAAACCGCAAGAAAAAGCGGGGGAGATGCGCGATTTACTTTTTAAGGACAGCAGGAAAAATAAATCCTTTGTAGTAAAACGCGAGCGTAAGGGTGTAAAAGAGGCATTGCTTGAATATGAACTACTCGAAAGTTTTAATATTGAAAACGAAGAATTTTCGAAGGTTAAGGTTAAACTTCACACTGGTCGCACTCATCAGATAAGAGTACAGTTTGCAAGTCGTAAAATGCCGCTTATTGGTGATAAAAAATACGGTGCAACCGATAATTTTAAAATACTCGGTCTGTGGTCTTACAGAATTTCTTTTGTGCATCCTAAAACGAAAGAAAATTTGGTGTTTTTGCAAGAGCCGCAATTTGATTTATAATTTAAAATGAACATAAAAAACGCTCGGAATTTTCCGAGCGTTTTTTGTTTTAGAATTTTAATACTTTCTTTAATTTTTTGATAATAGGGGGAACTATTATAGCAAAAATTATAGCTGAAATAACTGCCGAAGCGATCTTTACAGGAATGAACATTTTTAAAAGTCCGTTTGACAGGCTTGTAATGTAATTGAAATAATAATTTACTAAAACATTCATAGCAGATAGTATGAGAGAACTTATAATTAATTGGGGAGCTAATAAAATCGGATTATCACTCTTTTTAAACAATAAATATAATATCGCAACAGTGAAGCCATAGCAAATGGTAGGTAACATCCAAAGTATACTTTCAATGCTAATAGAATAAAATACAAGCTGTGAAAGAAAAGATCCTACGATCGCAGTCATACCGCCCCAAAAAATACCGAACATTACAGATGCTAATATCAATGGGAAACAACTTATTGGTAATTGATATGTATCTGCGAAGAAAACCTTGCCGGTATACATAGCCACCCATTCAAGTGCAACAAACAAAGCTGCTAAAACTGAACATACGCATAGTGAAATTAATTTGTTTTTTGTTTTTGACATAAAAATACCTCCTAAATTACCCGTTTATTCCGATAATAAGGAGGAAAGTTTCTTATTATGCGGCAGCGGGATGCGACAGCTAAACCGTGGTGAAAACCTTCGTCCCATCAGCAACTCCCCGTCTGAAAGGCACTTAACGCAAAGCTGTCTACTCTGCAATTTGATAATAATTATACTCAAAAATCAAACTTTGTCAATATTTCATAAAAAAATATTTGCTTGACCACGCTAAAATTTAATGTTATAATAAATTTAGTATATGAAACATAGAGTTTTGTGTTTTGAAACTGCGAAATTCTATTAATTATATCTTTAATTAATAGGTTTACAAATTGAAAATTAAAATATATAATAAATTTGAGGTGATTTGATGGATCCTAAAACTTTAGGTAATTCCATTGCTGATCTTCGCCGTAAACTTAAGTTAACACAGGTAGAACTCGCTGAAAAACTAAATATCAGCGATAAAACCGTTAGTCGTTGGGAAAACGGTCTCGGTTTTCCTGAGGTAACACAGTTTCCGGCTTTAGCTAAAATTTTTGGAGTGACGGTGGATTATCTTATGACAGGTGAAAGAAAAGGAATTACTATTGCGGGTAATATTTTATCTGATGTAGTTAAAATGGTTGATTGTTATCCAAATGTTGGTATGCTTGCAAATATCAGCGAAATCAAAAAAGGTGTTGGCGGCTGTGTTCCCAATACATTGATTGATATTGCTAAAATAGATAGCAGCGTACCGCTTTCTGCTCTCGGTAAGGTGGGAGACGATGATTACGGTAAATACGTAATTAGTGAAATGGTAAAACATGGCATTAATTGTGACAAGATTAAGGTTTCACAAAATAAACCTACAAGCTTTAGCGATGTTATGAGTATGCCTTCTGGTGAGCGTACTTTTTTCCACGCAAGAGGAGCAAATGCAGAGTTCTCACCCGAGGATATTGATATTTCAGCGCTCGACTGTTCGATTTTACATATTGGTTATATTCTTTTGCTCGATTCATTTGATAAATTTGATGATGAATACGGCACAGTTATGGCGAGATTTTTGCACGATGTTCAGAAGGCTGGCATTAAAACTTCTGTTGATGTTGTTAGCGATGCTACCGCTGATTATAAAGCTAAGATTATTCCTGCTTTAAAATATTGTGATTATATAATCTTGAATGAGGTTGAAAGTTGCATGCTGTCAGACCTTCCTCCTTATGATGAGGACGGTAAGCTTTTAATTGATAATATCCGTAAAACTATGGAGCTGATGGCAAGCTTTGGTGTTAAGGAAAAGATTGTAATTCACTGTAAGCCTGCAGGATTTTGTTACGATGTTGCAACAGGCAATTTTTCTGTTGTAACTTCTGTTGATGTTCCTCGTTCTGAAATTAAGGGTAGCGTTGGTGCCGGTGACGCTTTCTGTGCCGGTAGTCTTTATGCAATTTATAATAATTATTCCGATGAAGATTTGCTTAGGTTTGCATCTTCCGCGGCGGTTTGTAATCTGTTTGCTGAAAATTCAACCGACGGCATGCTTCCGAAGGAAGAAATTGATAAATTAGAAGGAAAATATGGGAGGATGTCAATATGACAAGAAACGAATACAATGCGCAGGTAGAAAAAGCATTAGCTTATTATGAGAAGGCTAATATTGTGTTAACACCTGAGGAAAAAGCAAATGTTGAGGTTGCAGATTTTGGTTTGGGTAAGGTTAATGAAGTTGGTCTTCAGTTGGTAACTTATATCAATACCGAAAAGGTTTGTGCTAAGGAAATGGTTTTGCTTCCCGGTCAAACTTGTCCCGAACATATGCATGTTACCACAAATGGCAACCCCGGAAAAGAAGAAACCTTCCGTTGCCGCTTTGGTGAGGTTTATCTCTATGTAACAGGCGATAAGAACACCGATGAAATCAAGGGAAAAATTCCTTCAAGTGATGTTACTGTATTCCATGAGGTTGTTTTACATCCCGGTGAGCAATACACAATTTATCCCGAAACTTTACATTGGTTCCAAGCAGGTCCTGACGGTGCGGTTGTTTCTGAATTTTCAACCCGCAGCACAGACGAAACCGATGTTTTCACCGATAAAAACATAGTTAGAGCTACAAAAATCGAAGAATAATTTTTAAGTTTATTAAAATTTAGAAATTACGACTGTCTTACAAAGGTTAGTTGCATAAATTACCTTTAGTGAGACAGTCGTTTCTTTTTGTTGCAAAAAAATTTAAAATATGGTAGTATATTCTAAGAAATTTTAATTTGGTAGGGAATTTATGGTAACGGATGTAATTATTATCGGCGGTGGTGCCGCAGGTCTTTGCAGTGCTGTATATTTAAAAAAGAAAAACCCGAATATAACGGTCAGAATAATTGAAGCTTCAACTCGAGTTGGTAAAAAATTAGCGCTTACCGGTAACGGAAGATGCAATATAACGAACAGTGATATAAATTTAAGTCGTTATCACGGAGAAGATGTTGAATTTTGCCGTTTTGCGCTTGAAAAGTATGACAGGTTCTTTACAGAGGAATTTTTTGAATCAATAGGTGTACCTTTTGTTTTTGAGGATGACAAGGGTTATCCGGCTTCTTTGCAGGCGGCTTCAGTGGTGGATTGTCTTAGATTTGCGGCAGATGATTTAGGTGTTATTACTCATCTTGAAACCAAGGTTACCAATATTCAGATATCGGGCGGAAAATATAAGGTAATTGCAGATAATATGAATTTTTTAGCAAAAAATGTAATTGTAGCTTGTGGTCTGTTTTCGGGCGGTGAAAGACTTGGTTGCGACGGCGTCATGTTAATGTTGCTTAAGAAATCAGGTTTCAAAACTGTTAAAACCACACCTGCTATTGTTCAGATCAAAACCGAAACCGATATTGTAAAGCAACTGAAAGGTATTAAATTTGAAGGTACCGCTTCTTTAAAGTGCAATGGTAAAACCTTGAGAAAAGAATCGGGCGAGATTCTTTTCTGTGATTATGGACTTTCAGGTCCACCTATTTTACAGATTTCGCGCGGTGTTTCTCGTGAAATTGGCGATCTTGCAGTTTCTCTTGATATTATCCCCGAAATTTCTTTTGCTGAGCTCTGCGAATCATTAAGAATTCGAAAAATTAATCTTAAATCAAGAAAACTAGATGAATTTTTCACCGGAATGCTCAATAAAAGATTAGGACAGGTAATTTTAAAATCTGCCGGCTTGAAGCTTAGTGACGATGTGAAAAATTTAAATGATTCTGAAATTAAAAAGATAGTATCGCTTTTAAAAGGCTTTGAATTCAAGGTTGTAGGTACAAACGGATTTTTAAATTCTCAAGTTACCGCGGGCGGTCTTGCTACTTCGGGATTTTGCAGTAGCACTATGGAAAGCTATGATAGTAAAGGTCTTTATGCGGTTGGTGAGATTTTAGATATCGACGGTGACTGTGGCGGCTTTAATCTTCAATGGGCGTGGTCAAGCGCTTTTTGCGCTTCCGATTCGATTATAGAGGGTATTTTATGATTTTAATTAATAATGTAAAAGTTCCGTTAAATCAAGATTTTAACGATTTGCAGCCGCTTTTAGCAAAGGAATTAAATACAGGTATTAAAAATATAATTTCTGTGAAATTGTATAGAAAGTCTGTTGATGCCCGAAGAAAAGATAACCTGCATTTTTGTTGTTCATTTATTTTTGAAGCCAAAAATGAAGATTTTATTATAAAAAGATGTAAAAATGTTCAAAAATATTATGAAACAAAATATGAATGGAAAAAATCTGAAAAAACTTTTCAAAATCCGCCCGTTGTGGTGGGTTTTGGTCCGGCAGGGATGTTCGCAGCTTTAACACTGGCAAGAGCAGGTCTTCGTCCTATAGTTTTAGAACGTGGTTCTGATGTGGAAACCCGAACTAAAAGGGTGCAAGCTTTTTTTGAGGGCGGAAAGCTTGACAGTGAGTGTAATGTTCAGTTTGGCGAAGGCGGTGCAGGTACTTTTTCTGACGGTAAATTAAATACCGGTATTAAGGATGTCCGTTGCAGAACTGTTTTAGAGGAATTTGTTAAAAATGGCGCGCAAGAACAAATTTTAACCGATGCAAAGCCGCATATCGGTACTGATGTTTTGGTGGATGTTGTAAAAAATATTCGTAATGAGATAATTGCACTTGGCGGTGAAATTTTCTTTGATACCCGTCTTGATGAAATTAAATTTTCTGGAAATAAGGTGTGTTCCATTGTTGCAAACGGTAATGAAATCGTTTGTGATAATTTAATATTGGCGATTGGTCACTCGGCTCGTGATACCTTTAAAATGTTATTAAAGAATGGAATTAAAATGGAACAGAAGCCATTTGCTATCGGTGTTCGAATTGAGCATTTGCAGAAGGATATCAACCGAGCCTTATACGGTGATTTTGCTGAAAGCGAATACCTTAATGCTGCTGATTATAAACTAGCGGTTCATTTACCGAGCGGCAGGGGAGTTTATACCTTCTGTATGTGCCCTGGCGGTGAGGTTATCAATGCCTCCAGTGAGTCACAGGGCGTTGCTGTGAACGGAATGAGTAAAAGTATGCGTAACGGCGAAAACGCTAACAGCGCAGTTTTGGTTGGCATTAATACCGATGATTTTGGCAGCGACGATGTTTTAGCAGGTGCATATCTTCAAGGAAAAATAGAAAAAGCGGCTTATGATATTGCAGGCGGTAAAGTGCCGGTAACCACAGTGGGTAATTTACTATACGGTGAAGAATTCAAAATCACAAAAGTTAAACCCACCGTAAAACCTGATTATATTGATGCAAATTTTAATGATATTTTCCCAAATTATATTGTTGAAAGCTTAAAAGAAGGAATTTTAGCTTTTGATAAAAAGATTAAGGGATTTGCCGATTCGTCAGCTATTCTTACAGCACCCGAAACCAGAAGCTCTTCTCCTGTGAGAATACTCAGAAACGAAGATTTTGAGAGTGTAAATATAAGCGGTTTGTTTCCTTGCGGCGAAGGTGCCGGATATGCGGGCGGAATAATGTCCGCCGCGGTTGACGGCATCAAGGTTGCTGAAAAAATTATTTAATGAGAGTGATTCGATGAAAGATTTAATAAATTTGTTTTTTGCCTTTTTTAAAATAGGTTTATTTACATTTGGCGGCGGTTATGCCATGATTGCTCAGATAAGAGAATCCCTTGTTGAAAAAAAGAAGTGGATTTCTGAGGATGAGTTACTGCATATTATAACTATTTCTGAAGCTACACCGGGACCTATTGCAATTAATATGGCAACCTTTATAGGTTATAAGCGTAGAGGCTTTTTCGGTAGTGCTATGGCAACCTTGGGTGTGGTCTTGCCGTCGTTTATAATAATATTTATAATTTCACTGTTTGCACAGAAATTTTTAAGCTTCCAATATGTTGATTATGCATTTGCCGGCATTAACAGTGCGGTTGCATTCCTGATTTTAAAAACAGGTCTTTCTATGTTCTCCAAAATGGAGAAAAAGGTTTTGCCTTTAATTTGTTTTATTACAGTTTTTGGTCTTATAATTGCATTTGAATTTTTAAATATTAAGTTTCCGGCTGTGTATTTCATATTAATAGGCGGAGTGATTGGTGTATTTGCTTATTCCATCTTTAAGATTAAAAAAGAGGAGGGTGAGCAGAAATGATATACTTAACGCTGTTTTACGAATTTTTTAAAATAGGACTGTTCACCTTTGGCGGCGGTTATGCTATGATACCGCTTGTTAAAGATACCGCTATTAATGTTTTCGGTCTTGCCGAAGGCCAGTTTTATGATTTGTTAGGTATTTGCGAGTCAACTCCCGGCCCTATTGCTGTTAATATGGCTACTTTTGTAGGTTCTTTTGAAGGCGGTATTTTGGGCAGTATAATGGCAACTTTGGGTGTGGTTTTACCCTCGTTCATTATAATTTTGCTAATTGCCGCAATTCTTAAAAACTTTATTGAAAACCAATATTTTAAAGGATTTATTAAGGGTGTAAAACCTGTTGTAATCGCTTTGATTTCCGCTACAGGTCTTGTGCTGCTGATAAAATGCATTGGATATATACCCGGTGAAAAATTTAAATTCAATTTAGTTTCTGCAATTTGTTTTATACTGATTTTTGCAATATATAATGCATCAATAAAAATATTCAAAAAGAAGATTTCGGCAGTTGTATTAATTATGATTTCGGCAGTTTTGGGAATAGTTTTCTCAGTGCTTTTAACTTAAAATCAAATTAATAGGGGAGAATGGGTTTATAACATCCCATTCTCCTTTTATATCTACTGATTTTTTCGAGGTTTTTTCAGCCTTTATTACAACCAAAAGTGTTTTGCTTTTCCGTTCGTAAAAATGATACGAATTTAATGATTTGAAATATCTTTTATTAATTATAAATTCTGTTTTACATTTAATTATAATATTACCGCCTAAATTGCTTATTGAAATATATTTTGAGTGTTTAGCAAGCTTTAAAATTACAATTGTATATAACTTGAAGTTCAACAAAAAATTATCTTTAATTTTAATTTTAAAATCAAGACAAATGTTATTTTCGAGTAATCTTGAATACACGGTAATTAACAATCTTGAAGATAGCAATTTAACATCGCATGGAATTGGCTCTTTTTCAAAATTCAACACTTCAAATTCATAAATTTTTTGTAATTTTAACATTAATTCTTCAGACTTTCCGTCTTTAATATATAAATTTTGTAAATGATTTCTGAGTGCAGCGGCATATCTTTCGTATTTATTCGGCAAAAATATCAATTTAATACCCCCAATGTATGATAATATTATGCCAAATTATCGAAAATTTAAAAAATTTGTTAAAAATTAAACAAACTACTTGCAAAAGTATAAAAAATAGGTTAAAATAACATCAGATAAAAATTAGGAGGTTTTTTCCAATGGTTAAAGTTGCTATTAATGGTTTCGGCCGTATCGGTCGTCTCGCATTCCGTCAGATGTTCGGCGCAGAGGGTTATGAAGTTGTTGCTATCAACGATCTTACAAGCCCCAAAATGCTCGCTCACTTGCTCAAGTATGACTCTGCTCAGGGTAGATACGCTCTTGCAGATACAGTTGTAGCTGGCGAAGACAGCATCACTGTTGACGGTAAAACAATCAAAATTTATGCTGAGAAGGATGCTAAGGATCTTCCTTGGGGCGAAATCGGTGTAGACGTAGTTCTCGAGTGCACAGGTTTCTACTGCTCAAAAGAGAAGTCACAGGCTCACATCGATGCAGGTGCTAAGAAGGTTGTTATTTCTGCTCCCGCAGGTTCTGACCTTAAGACAATTGTTTACAGCGTAAACGAAGGTACTCTTACAGCTGATGATACAATCATCTCTGCTGCATCTTGCACAACAAACTGCTTAGCTCCTATGGCTGATACTTTAAATAAGTATGCTGCTATCCAGAGCGGTATCATGACAACTGTTCACGCTTGGACAGGCGACCAGATGGTACTTGACGGTCCTCACAGAAAGGGTGACCTTCGTCGTGCACGTGCTGCTGCTTGCAACATCGTTCCTAACTCAACAGGTGCTGCAAAGGCTATTGGTCTTGTAATTCCTGAGCTCAACGGTAAGCTTATCGGTTCTGCTCAGCGTGTTCCTGTTCCCACAGGTTCTACAACTCTTCTCGTTGCTGTTGTTAAGGGCAAAGATGTAACTAAGGAAGGCATCAATGCTGCTATGAAGGCTGCATCATCTGCTTCTTTCGGTTACACTGAAGAAGTGCTCGTTTCATCTGATATCATCGGAATCACTTACGGTTCACTCTTCGATGCTACTCAGACTATGGTTACTAAGATTGACGACGATACCTATCAGGTACAGGTTGTTGCTTGGTACGATAATGAGAACAGCTACACAAGCCAGATGGTTCGTACAATTAAGTACTTCGCTGAAATCTAATTAATATTAGAAATATTTAAGGGGTTGACCAATCGGTCAACCCCTTAGTTTTATATATGAGATTTAAATATTTGAAAACACCTTAATAGCATCTAAAATATTCTTTCTCATTGCTTCCTCCGCATCTGCGAGTACATCGTGGAACTGAGTGTATGTTTTGTTTGAAACGGCTTCTGCGCCGGCTTTTGCCATATAAGTGTAGTAATTAACTTTGCGTACACCTCGGCGGATTACTTCTTTGTAATCTTCGGTGCTAACGCCTGAGCCGCCGTGCATAACAATTGGTAATCCGTTCATAGCTTCACTTAAGGCAGAAACACGCTCAAAATCAAGTTTGGGTGTGCCATTATAGAATCCGTGAGCGGTGCCGAAAGCACAAGCCAAAGCGTCAACACCGGTTTCTTTAATGAAATTTGCTGCGGTCGCAGGATCTGTGTATACAGAAACGCGTGTATCGGTTGTGCTGGCAGTTGTTGCACCTCCAAAACCGCCTTGACGGGCACCCATGGAGCCGAGTTCTGCCTCAACTGATGCACCATATTTTTTAGCCATTTTAACAACGGTTTTTGTGTTTGCTATGTTTTCTTCAAGCGGCAATTCTGAACCGTCATACATTACAGAAGTAAATCCCATTTCAAGACCTTTTCTAATGTAATCTAAATCTGTGCCATGGTCAAGATGTATGCAAACGGGGATTTTTGTGTTCTTTGCGAACCACAACATCATTGAAAGTGATTCACCCATCGTAACAAGTCCTTTTTCCTCATGAATCTGTGCGTGAGTGAGGGAAATGGGTTGATTGAGTTCTTCTGCGGCTTTTATAATTGCTCGAATACTTGTGAGATTCGGTGCATTAAAGCAACCAACAGCTATCTTTTTCTCTTCTGCAATTTCTAAAATTTCTTTTAAATTAACTAACATTAAATCACCTTGTTTTTATAAACTTTTGATAGCGTTGTATAAATTTTTATACTTTTTATAATACTCAGCATATATCTTCGTATTTACACTGTTGGGTGTGAATATTTTTCTAGTTGGCGCCATTTTTGATACAGAATCATTGATATTTTCAAATGTTCCAATAGCTTTGCCGGCAAGGGCAGCAGTACCTGCACAACCAACCTCTTTACAATTGAGTGCTGTAATTTCAGTGTTTAGAATATCTGCTTTGATTTGCAACCACACATTTGATGTAGCGCCACCGCCGGTTGCTCTGATTTCCTTGATTTTTTCAATCTGAGATTGCATTGTATTGAAATTCAAGAGCATTTCATAGCAAGTACCTTCCATAAGTGCTTTGTAAAGATCATACTTTGTGGTTTCAAGCGTAATTCCAACAAAAGCGGCCTTTGAATCATTATCCATATAAGGAGTTGCCGCACCTGCAAAATGGGGGAGAACTAAAATGCCCGTGGGTTTATTGCTTACAGCTTTATCAAGCTCGGCATATACATTTTTACCTGTATTATCAGCCATTTCCTTTTCAAGTTCGGCAAAGTTATCTCTAAACCATTTTAAAGTGGCTCCACCGGTAAAAGAAAGGGCATAACATGCGTATAATCCATTAATGTAAGGTACAACCGAATATCCGCCTTCGTAAAATTCGATGTTTGTGGGTTTTGATTTTAAAATCACGGGAATACATTCAACCGTGCCTGTTCCATCCATTGCCTGATGCCCTTCGAACACGCCCGAGCCTATCATTCCTGCGACTTGGTCATGCGAGCCGTTAATGATGGTTATATCATAATCAATACCAAGTTCCTGTTTTATAGTTTCTGTAATTTTACCGGCAATTGTACCTGCTTCAACTGGGGTTGACATAAGTGAAGAATCAATATCCGCAGCAGCAAAAATTTCTTCCGACCAACATTTTTTCTCAATATCAAAAGCGCCGGTTCTTGCAGCTAATGAATAATCAATCTGTGCATTTCCGGTTAATGTATAAACAATGAAATCTTCGCCCAATAAGATTAGCTTACATTTTTTAAAAATCTCGGGATTGTAATTCTTTTGCCATAAAATTTTTGAAATGCTATACATTGGATGTGGCTTTACGCCTGTGAGTAAGGTGAGATTATCCATACCTAACTTATCGCACAGATATGAACATTCTTCATCGCCTCTCGGGTCGGTGTAAAGCATAGAAGGTGTTAATACATTGTCATTCTCATCAAGCATAGCAAAGGTTTCACCGAAACTAGTAATTCCGAGAGCATCGATTTTATATTTTTTAGTTGCAAGTTTAATAATTTTAAATACGCCCGATTTTACATCGTTAAAATCTATTTCATGCTGACCGTTTTTGCGGATGGCATTATATTCATTGTAAAATATGTCAAGCAAATTGGCTTTTTTATCATACAGTGCGATTTTGCAACCCGTTGTACCAACATCTATTCCGCCTATTACCATAACTTAACCCTCAATACTTACAACATCGTAGCCCAAGTAAATCTTAAATGCTTCTTCAAGAATTGATTTTACATGACCATTAGCAACCGTTGTGTGATGCTTAAATCCGCCTCTTGCCAAGTTAATCAATTTTGTTTGCAAATCTTCAATTTCAGCAACACCGCCACAACCAAAAAATTCTTTTTCAATATCATCGTCGGTAAATCTGCCTTCGCTGAAATAGATTGTGATTTTGCCATTTTCGGTTTTACAGTTTGAGAAAGTCATAGGGAATGCGCCGATTCTGCCTTCGTTTGTACCCCAACCGCTACCGGGGTCTCCCTTATCGAACATTTTGTGTGATGTAACTTCGCCTTTTTCTTTCATAAGCTTTTGAGCAGTTGAACCACAATGGAAGAGTATTACTTTGTTTTCATCATCACCATAATTATTGTTCCAGTCAAGACAAGCAGCAGGACCTTCGGTAGCTAACGATAAGGCCTTCATTGTAATAGCAGAGCACATATCAATTTCGCATGATGCGGTAATGCCTCTGTCATTAAGTTCAGATATTAAAACACAAGGACAAACTCTAAGGTAGGTTTCCATTTCGTTCCAACAACGAAGCGCAATAGCATCAAGATGATATGTTTCAATGTATTCATCAATAACAACACTGATTTTTGCGAGCATAATCTTCTTGTCTTCGGGAACATTTGAAAAATCGGTATAATTCTCAAGAGTTGCCTTTTTAGCGAGAACCTTTTCATCGTTATCGTCCTTAGCACGAACAAACTCAAAAAGCTCGGATAAATCAAAAGATTCAACATTTATGCCATGTCTTTGCATAGTTAGTTCATCAAAACGAACTGTTTTAAATGCAGTGGTTCGAGCGCCTATACAACCGATTGTAAAACGCTTCATACCATTTACAACTCGGCAGATGCCTGCAAATTCATGAAGGTTAGCCGCAAATTCGGGGGTTAAGGGATGAACCACATGTGGCTTCATAACAGTATAAGGGACTTCATACTGTTCAAAAACATCTGTTACTGAAAATTTGCCACAGTAAGCATCACGACGGTGTGCAAAATCTAATTTTCCGATTTCATCAGGATATGCCTGCATTAAAATGGGCACACCTGCATCCTGCAAAGCGGCAATAGCACCGTTCTCGTCAATAAATATAGGCATACAAAGAATTACGCCGTCATATTCACCTTCGTGTGATTTTAACCATTTAGCATATGTTCTGCCTTCATCTCTTGTTTCAACAGCACCGTAGCGAGTTGCGTCTTTATCCATAATTAAGTAATCATAGCCGGCATCGGTTACAGCCTTTACCATATCCTCACGAGCACCTTCGATAAGCTCAGCAGGCATAAATCCGCGGTTTCCAAAAAATAAAGCAAAAGTTTGTTTTTTCATGTAATCCACTCCTAAAAATTTTTTTATAAATTATACATTGATTTTATAAGAAATAGTGATATAATTAAAGACAATATTATACTTAAAATAGTAAATTTGTACGCAAGGAATGAATTTTATGAATTTAAATCTTGAAGCCGAACAAATAGAAATGCTTATGAAATCCTTTTACACTCTCACAGGAATCAGATTTGTTTTATTTGATACCGAATTTCATGAGATTATATCTTATCCGAAGGAAAACTGTGAATTTTGTAAATTGATTAAGAAATGTCCTCAAACCAGAAGGAAATGTAATTATGTTGATAGGCGTTCGTTGGAAAAATGCAAGGAAATGAATTCATTACTTTTATATAAATGCCACGCCGGGCTTGTTGAGGCAGCAACGCCACTTTATGAAAATGAAAAAATTATCGGTTACCTGATGTTTGGCCAGATAACCGATAATCCTGATAAATCTTTAATTCATGAAAAACTTAATAAATGTTCAGTTAAATATTCATTCGATAAAGAGGCAATTAAAAGCGGTATTGATAAAATTACATATAAATCTATTGAAGAAATAGAGGCGGCAGCAAAGATTATGGAAGCCTGCACCTCATATATTATTTATAAAGAGCTTATAACA